>JBHADS010000395.1:0-2968 GCA_041855185.1 Lautropia sp.
CTGCGCTCCTATTATTTTTCTTTTGCCGCACTGGCCTGGTTCTTCTCGCCCTGGGCGATGATGGCGGCCTCGGCGGTCGTGGTCTTCGTGCTCTACAGCCGCGAATACCACTCGGACGTGCTGACGATCCTGGCGGATTGAGGCAGCGCTGCATCAGGAAGCGGAGCGACATCGTGAGGAAGTGGCGTCCTTCGTGAAAAGGACTTCCTTCTTGAAGCCGGGGGCATCCGGCCGGGCCGCACCAACGGGCGAGCGACACGGCGCCACGGACAATTGACGGCATGCAGTGGTCATGCCGACAGGCCGCGCCGATCGATGCAACACTGAAGCCATGCCGGCCGTGCCGACGCAATGACTTCAGCGCATCACCGCCATGAAACGCATTCAGTACGCCCTCTGGGGCATTCTCCTCATCCTCCTGATCGCCTGGAGCCTGGCCGATACCTGGGTTCCCGATCCCTTCACCTACTTCTCGTTCCGCGGCGTGTTCGTGCAGGTCACGGGCATCGTCGCCATCGGCGCGATGAGCGTTGCGATGCTGCTGGCCGCGCGGCCACGCTGGCTGGAAAAACCCCTCGATGGCCTGGACAAGATGTACCGGCTGCACAAATGGCTGGGGATCACGGCGCTGGTCAGCGGCGTGCTGCACTGGTGGTTCGCCAAGGGCACCAAATGGATGGTGGGCTGGGGCTGGCTGGAACGTCCTCAGCGCAAGCCCGCCCCGCCCGGCGCTGAACTAGATGTGCTGCAGCAATGGCTGCGCGAGCAGCGTGGCCTGGCCGAAAGCCTCGGAGAGTGGGCCTTCTACATCGCGGCCCTCCTGATCGTGCTGGCCCTGATCCACCGCTTTCCCTATCGCCTGTTTGCCCGCACGCACCGTTGGATCGCCGCGGTCTATCTGGTGCTGGTTTTCCATTCGCTGGTGCTCATCAAATTCGACTACTGGTCTCAGCCGGTGGGATGGATCGCCGCACTGCTGCTGTTCGCCGGCAGCATCGCCGGCATCCTCAGCCTCTTTCGGCGGATCGGCGCCTCCCGCAAGGTGCAGGGTCGCATTGCGACGCTGACCCATTATCCGGAACTGGACGTGCTGGAGACGCGCATCGATCTGTCTCCCGGCTGGCCCGGCCATGCCCCGGGGCAGTTCGCCTTCGTCACCTCCGATCGCCAGGAAGGCGCTCACCCCTACACCATCGCCTCGGCCTGGAATCCCGCAGATCCCGGCATCACCTTCATCACCAAGGCGCTGGGCGATCACACCAGCACCCTGAAGGACAGTCTGCAGCCGGGCCTGCCGGTGATGGTCGAGGGTCCCTATGGCTGTTTCGACTTCAAGGACGGTCTGCCCCGCCAGATATGGATCGGCGCCGGCATCGGCATCACGCCCTTCGTGGCCCGCATGCAGCACCGTGCCGCGGGCCACGGGCGCCAGACCGCCGTCACCCTGTTTCACCCGACGACGGTGCTGGAGCAGCCAGCCATCGAGCGGCTGGAGGCCGACGCCCGCGCCGCCGGGATCGAGCTGCATGTGCTGCACGACCCGCGCGACGGCCGCCTGGATGGCGAACGCATCCGCCAGCTGATACCGGCGTGGCGCGAAGCCAGCCTGTGGTTCTGCGGCCCGGCCGCCTTCGGGCAGAGCCTGCGGGCCGATTTCATCCGCCACGGTCTGCCCAGGGAGCGTTTCCACCAGGAACTGTTCGAGATGCGCTGAGGCACAGCCGTGACCCGGGCCGATGCGCGGACCCCAGCCGTCGACCGGCTCTGTGAACTGCGCCGGGACCGATGCGCGCCACCCCCCCGAGGCACATGCATGGCCAAGGGGCTGCAGCCGATGCCGCGAGCGGGCATGGCACGCGCACCAGCAAATCCGAGCACCGGGCGCTGAGCCCAAAAAAAAGCCCGGCCTGCGCGAGCAGACCGGGCTTTTGGCTGACAGCGCCTTCGATCTCTTCGATCAGTCGGCGTCGACCAGCAGGTTGTTGGACTTCAGCGCTGCCAGCCACTTGTCGGCGATGCGCTTCTCACCCGCGTCGTCCGGGTGGAAACGGTCACGCAGCTCGGTGATCGGGAAGCCTTCGTTCTGGTTGACCACGATCACCTTCGACTTGTCGGTCGACAGCGGTGCGATCTTCGCAGCGATCTCGGTGTTCAGCTGAGCCACCCGCGGATCGGCGGCACTGCTGTCATCGACGAGGAAGGGCACGACCTGGGCGACCAGAATGTCGATGTCATCGTTGGCAGCACGCAGCGCGGCAATCTGGGCCGTCAGCTGGGTGATGACCGAATCGACACCCTTGTCGTTGTGCAGGTTGTTGGTGCCGATGTGCACCACCGCCACATCCGGCTCCTGACGCAGCGCGTCGGAATCCAGCGAAGCCAGCGCCGGGGTCAGCACAGCGTTGACCTGGTCGACGCAGGCGCCCCAGTAACCGAAGTGATCGATGTCGAACTCGGGCAGCTTGTAGGTGCCGGTATCGACAGCCGTGGTGTTCAGGCGGCAGGAGTTGGCATCCCGGGTCGAGGTGCCCTTGCGGGTGCCGACGAAGTCGATCATCGGGAAGGAGGCGTCGGTCATCAGGCTGTTCCACAGGCTGCGGCGGAAGCTGTCCTGCTGCTGACCGGCGGTAGCGTCGTTGCCCTGGGTGATCGAATCGCCGATGAACATGATGCGAACCACGTCGTCGTCATCGGTGCGCTGGCTGTTGGTCAGCGGCGCAACCCCGCCGGTGACTGCAGTGCCCAGGGAATCAACCAGCGTTTCCGAGCTGGCGGAATGGAAGTTGCTGGCGGTCCAGGAGGTGGTGGCCAACGTCAGACGCCCCTGGCCGACATCGGTCAGCGTGGTGGCGTAGGCGCCGCTCGAACCTGCATTGGAGGCGCCACCTGCGGCACCCGTCCAGGCCGAGGTCGTCCAGTTGGCGGCGGTGTTCACCAGGTATTTGGCGCTGGCGGTGTCATCGGCGCC
>JBHADS010000396.1:0-3535 GCA_041855185.1 Lautropia sp.
CCCAGCCCGGTGAAGGGCGCGCTGCCAGCGGATGGAGAAGTGTCTCTGGACATCGTTGATCCTCGGTGGAAGGGCACGAAGGGCACCTGCGTCGGGTGACTCAGGACTCAGGATACGACCTGCTGGTCGATGCTGCCAAACAGGGAATGTCCCCGCGCGTCCGCCATGTCGATGCGGATGCGGCTGCCGGCCTGCAGAAAGGCCGGGCCGGCGCCCGGCTGTCCGTCCAGCCGATGCTTGGCGCGGGCATCGATGATGCTGCCGAAACCGCTGTCGAGACTGGTATTGGCGATCGGACCGCTGCTGATCACGCAGCCGGCATGGACGGGCTCCTGCTGGCAGAGCGACACCAGCAGTTGCCGGAAATCCCAGTGCATGCCCTCGGCCGCGTGCAGACGCCCGGTCGAACGGCCGTTGAGGCGGCAGTGCACCGGGCGCTGCACCCGGCCGTCGCGCCAATCCTCGCCCAGTTCGTCGGGGCTCAGCACCACCGGCGCCCAGGCCAGACCACGATCGGCCAGCCAGTGCCCGGGGCCGGGCGGGTGGATGCGCCAGCCGTTGGCCAGACCCAGCAGCAGGATGTGGGCCTCGGCCTCATCGAGTTCCAGATCCATCGGTGCATCATCGGTGATGGCGACCAGCTGCGCCCCGAAATCCAGTCCATGCTGGCCCTGCGCACTTTCTCCTGCTAGAGCCGGTGCAGCAGCCGCTGACTCGGGGGCGGCGAGCACGGCGCTGGCCGTGCCCGAGTCGCCGGCTTCGGGGCTGTCATGCCCGAGGTGCAGCGCCAGTCCGCTGAGCGAGACCGGGGCCGTGCCCGGCATCGAGCGGCTGGTGGGGGCCAGGGCGAAGGGTGGGTGCTCGGCTTCAGCCGGCGCGCTGGCTTCGGAGGCGGCGGGCAAGAGCCCGGCCTTGCGCAACCGGGCGGGGCCGGCCGGGTAGGCCGTGGCCACGATCCGTGCGAAGGGGCGGGGCAATGGCGCCATGTATTCGAGGGGATCGAAATCGAAGCTGCGGGGCGCCCTGCCGAGATTCAGTTGCTCATAGAGTTGCTGCAACTGCGGCGCAAAGAAGCGCCAATCGTCGAGCGCGTCCTGCAGCGTGCCGACGATCTGCTCGGCCAGCACGGCCTGTTTCAAGTCTCTGGAAACGACCGTCAACTGTCCGTCACGGGTTCCGTCCTTGCGGGTGGCGAGTTTCATCAGGGGTCCAAAGTCTCGGGAGAGGGCGCCCGGATGCGCAGGGGCTGCGCGATGGCAGACGCTGCGGCGGGGATGCGAGGGTCTGGCAGCCGACGGGGTCGGGGCGCCGCCAGGATCGGCGGACAGCTTAACACCCCCTGCCGCCTTCCCAAAGTCGTCCGGCCCGGCGAGGAGCCGCTGCACGCAGCCCGGCATCTGTCGGAGATGAATACAATGCTTGCATGAAAGCAAGGCGTTGCGCAGGGGCAACCCGGCTCCGAGGTTCGGGGGCTGTCTGCGTTGCGTCCTGGCTTTGGCCGCTGCTGGATGCGGCTGACATGGTGCGCAGGGCTCCCTGCCGGCGCCCGATGCCGGGCGGGTCGGGGGCGATGTGCGTGTTGAGAATGCTCTGACCAAGGATGCGCCGCCGGGCGCAGGATGCAATCGCCATGGCACCACCCAAAGGACCCCCGAAATCGACCAGCGGTCCCGTGTTCGGGCTGATCGTCGTTTCCATTTCATTGTTGCTGCTGCTGTTGTGGGGCTGGCAGTCCGGCTGGCTGATGAAAGCCGGTGACTTCGTCTACGGGCTGGTGACGCCCGCGCGCTATCAGGGCCAGGGCGAGCCACCAGCCGGCCGGGACGCAGCGGGCCAGCCGCCCGCTGTTCCGGGCGATGCAGCGGCTCCGTCGCAGGCATCGAAGCCGCCTGAGGCGCCAGCCCCCGTGGATGTGCCGCCCCAGACCGTGACGGATGCGAGCCAGCTGGCACCGCAGGACACGCCGCCCGAACTGATGCCCGCCGAACCTCCGCCCGCAGATGAGCCGCTGGATATGGAGGAGCCCGCCGACGAACGCGCTCGTCCGGCTGCGCCCAAGCTGCCGGATGAGGCGGCCGTGACGCAGGAGCTGGGCCGACACTGGCCGCTGGCCGAACTGCGACGTTTCTTCAATCTGCAGGAGCAGGCCCGGCGGCTGGTGATCACGGTCGATCAGCTGCCGCGTCATCACGTACCCTCGCAGATGCGGGTGATGCGCGGTATTCCCGACCCGCTGCGGGTGAAGCGCGAAGGTGAGACCCTCACGCTGGACCCGGCCAACTATCGGCGCTACGAGGCATTCGTGCGCTTTGCCGAATCGCTCTCGCCGGGCACGCTGGTCACGGTCTATCGCAAGTTCTACCCGCTGCTGCAGCACACCTACGAGGAAATCGGCTACCCGGGTGACAGCTTTCACGACCGGGTGCTCATTGCCATCGACGATCTGCTGGATGCCGAGCAGCCGAGTGCTCCGATCGAGCTGGTGCAGCCCAAGGTGCTCTATCGCTTCGCGGACGCGGAGCTGGAGGCATTGTCGGCCGGTCGCAAGATCATGATCCGCGTCGGACCCGAGAACGCCCGGCGTCTGAAGAAAGTGCTGCGCGCCGTGCGTGCGGAGCTGGTGCGTCGGCCGCCGGGAGGCTGAGCAGCTGCGTGGAAGGGGCCTGCGTGCATGACGGAAGACGCCATCGGACGGGGCGATGTTGCGCTGCAAAAAAATTGCTTGCCACGTCGCTCCAGGTATGAAAGAATGGTTTTGTGCATCGCAGCAAAGTGCTTGCGGCACTTCTCGCACGCCCGTTGCGCCCTGCTGCGTGTGGGCCGAATTTCTCCGCCGGCGTCGTCCGGCGCTTGATCACCCTTTCAGGAGTTGTCTCATGTTTCCTTCGATCGATGATCTGCTGAAGGCCCAGTCCGAAGCCTTCAAGACCTCCAACACCGTTGCCACCGCTGCTTTCGATGGCGCCAAGAAACTGCTGGAGCTGAATGTTCAGGCCGCTCGCGCTGGTCTGGAAGAGTCCTCGGCTCAGCTGAAGGCTCTGATGGCTGCCAAGGATGTCAACACGCTGAACACCATGCTGGCCGACCTGTTCTCGCAGTACGGCAAGCCCGATGGCAGCAAGGCTGCTTCCTACGTCAAGAACGTCTACGACATCACCCACGAAACCACCACCCAGGTTTCGTCGCTGATCGAGCAGCAGGTTTCGGCCACCCAGCGTCAACTGCTGGCTTCGGTCGATTCGCTGGTCAAGAACGCCCCGGCCGGCTCGGAAAGCGCCGTCAACCTGCTGAAGCAGAGTGTGGTCAACGCCAACGCCGCCTACGAGCAGCTGCAGGCCGCTTCCAAGCAAGTGCTGGAAATGATCGACGCCAACGTCTCGGGCCTGTCCAAAGCCGCCGGGACCACCGCTGCCGCTGCCGACAAGAAGAAGTGATCCCGGCTGGGGCCGAAACGCTGCTGCCTGCCCGCAGGCGGACGTTCCCGGCCCCGCTTCGATCGGACTTCCGGTGATCGCGCCGGCCGCTGATGGCCGCC
>JBHADS010000397.1:0-8811 GCA_041855185.1 Lautropia sp.
AGCTGCCGGCGGACCGCGTCCTCGTAGGCGCTGCAGACGCTGCGGCCGTCGCCGTCGGCGCGGATGCGGCCTTCTTCCAGCCAGATCACGCGCGGGTAGTCACGCACGTGGTCGAGCAGATGGGTCGAGACGATCAGCTGGCGTTCGGAGCGTTTCAGCTCGTCGGCGAGGCGGGCCTGACCGGGCAGGTCCAGGCTGGCATAGGGCTCGTCGAGCAGCAGGGTCTGCGGGCCGGCCAGCAGCATCGCCAGCCAGCAGACGTGCTGGCGCTGGCCCTGACTGAGCGCGGCGACCGAGCGCTCCGCCCAGTGCGCCAGTCCGCGCTGCTGCAGGAAGGCACGGGCTTCGGCGAGGGCTTCGCGTTTCTTCAGTCCGCGGGGCTGCAGGCCCAGGGCCAGCTCTTCCTCGACGATCGGAAAGATGATCTGATCGTCGGGGTTCTGGAACATCATGCCGATCCACTGGCTGCGCTGACGGGCGTCGGCCGCGTCGTGGATGTCGGTGCCATTGCGCCGGACATGACCGCAGTCGGGGGCTTCCAGCCCGCACAGCAGGCGCAGCAGGCTGCTCTTGCCAGCGCCGTTATGACCGATCAGGCCGATGTGGCTTTCCTCCAGCTGCAGCGTCAGCTGCTGAAAGACCTGTGTCCGACCGCGTGTGAGGCTGACCTGCTCGACCTGCAGCCGGGGCAGGGCTGCGCGACGGGACGGTGCGGCGCTT
The DNA here is from genome assembly GCA_041855185.1 of Lautropia sp. Lineage (GTDB taxonomy): Bacteria > Pseudomonadota > Gammaproteobacteria > Burkholderiales > Burkholderiaceae_E > Lautropia. Next base: position 721 of record JBHADS010000397.1, read on the forward strand.
GCCGGTTCGGGTGGGTCCTGATGGCAGCGTTCGGGCATCTCCTGCACTCCCTTGAATCGACTGAGGAGCGCGATTCTAGTCCGGATCCGCGGCGAGGGCGGCCAAGGGTCCGGCCGCCGGGGAGGCTGGTGGGAGGACAGAGCCCCGGATGTCAGAGTCTGCCTGTCGGGTGGCAGAGCCGGTGCAGCGTGTTGATGTGCGTGTTGCGGCTGCTCCGGGCGGTCTCGGCCTTCAGATGGGCTTACCCCTTTGGGCCTGCGTTATTGGGGCTTATCCGGGGGCTCCCGAAGTAGATGGTTTGACGTGGGGGCTTCCATCTAGAATCGGTCGATGGCCGATCGGCTTTTCCAACTCGATGCAGTGCCCGCCCGCCGAGATCAAGGCGGTGACATTCACCAACAAGGCGGCGCGCGAGATGATGACCTGCCTCGGCAGTCTGTCGGTGTCCGCCCATCACCGTGATGCCGGCCTGCCCGTCAGCTTCCAGATTCCCGACAGCCAGGCCCAGCCCGCCCCGATCAAGCGGCTGCTGCGCGGTCTGGACTATTCAGGAATTGAAGACGCCGGGAGGGATTGTTTTGGTGGTTTCTCATGACGACAGATATTTTTGTATGGCTGACAAGATGTTGGGAGTCGGTCCGGGGGGCGATCAGTGTCGTTTGAACGGGTATTGATTTGGGTATGGCTTTCTCGGTGTTCTCTCCAGGCCGCCTCGGGGGCAGGCTCATGATCAGGAGCGTGCTGATCCTGTGTCTGGTGGCACTGGCGATCGGTACGTTGTACTTTTTTCAGATGCGCCCCGAGCCACAGCTGGTTCGGCAGGTACGCGCCGGTCAGGGGGCCATCGAATCCAGTATCCGCGCAACAGGCGTGGCGATGCCACAGCGTGAGACGAGGCTGGCTGCGGACGTTTCTGGTACGGTGATCGATGCACCGCACCGGGTTGGTGATGCAGTACGGGCAGGCGATGTGCTGCTGCGGCTCGATGACACGGAGATGCAGGCAGAGTTGCGTAGTCGGGTGCGGGCCGCCGAGGAGGTGGCGACCGAGATGGACTTGCAGCGGCGGCGCCTGAATGACATGCGCGCAGACTTGCGTGTAGGCGCGGCGACACGCTCGGAGCTGCGCGATGCCGAAATGGGTTTGCGTCGGGTGCAGGCCCGCCATGCCCGCATGCTGGCGGATCTGGATGGGGTGCGCGTGCGCCTGAAGAAAACGGTCCTCGTTGCACCTTATGACGCCACCGTCACGGAGCGGCACGTGGAGATGGGGGAGCAGGCTCAGCCGGGGCGTCCGCTCTATACGCTGGCCACCACGGACGCGCTCGAAGTGCTTGTCAAGCTCGATCCTGCCGAGGCGGCCAATGTGCGCGTTGGTACGCCGGTACGCCTGGCGCTCGAAGGCCGCCACGATGCACCGATGAACGAGCAGGTGCTGCGCATCGAGCCTTCGGTGAAGAAGGAGGGCAATGCCGATCATTTGCCGGTATGGGTCAGTGTTTCGTTGCCTTCCTCGGTGTCAGGTATTCGAGCCCGGCAGCAGGTGGATGTCGATTTCCTCACGGATGCGCATCAGGCCGCCGTGCGTCTGCCGCTCGAAGCCTTGGTCACGGTAGATGGGCGTGATTCGGTCTGGGTCGTTCAGGCGGGCAGGGCACATCGGGTTCCGGTTGTGCTGGGCAGAATGGGGGATCGCCACGTCGAGGTTCGGGAAGGCATTGTGGCGGGGCAGGTCGTGGCGCTGCCCGAGGGCAGGACATTGGCTGAAGGTGATGCGCTGAAGGTGCTGGAGACGCCCTTGCCATGATCGAACTCTCCGCCATTCACAAGTCCTTCCGCCAAGGGATGCAGCAGGTGCCGGTTCTCAAGGGGATCGACGTGGATATTGCGCGTGGCGAGTTCATGGCGATCATGGGGCCGTCGGGTTCAGGCAAATCCACGCTGATGAACATCCTTGGCTGCCTGGATACCTTCGATCAGGGGCGTTACCGGCTCGATGGGCAGGCCATCGAAAGCCTCGATCCGGAGTCGCTGGCGGGTATCCGCAACCGTACCTTCGGTTTCGTGTTTCAGCTGTTCAATCTCATTCCCAAGCTGAGTGCGGTGCGCAATGTCGAGTTGCCAATGGTTTACGCCCATGTCCCGAGGATCGAACGGCGTGAGCGCGCCCGTGAAGCACTGGCAGCGGTGGGACTGGCGCAGCGGATCGATCATGCGCCATCGGAACTCTCGGGCGGACAGCAGCAGCGGGTCGCCATCGCTCGCGCCATCGTCAACGATCCGCAGGTGATCATTGCCGATGAACCCACCGGCAGCCTGGATTCCGCGTCCGGTACAGAGATCATGGCCATCTTTCATCGACTGCATGATCAGGGCAAGACCCTCATCATGGTCACGCACGACGCCGAGATTGCCGGCCATGCCAGTCGCATTCTGCGACTGCGAGATGGTCGGATCGAGGAGGACAGACGCTCATGAGCGGTGCATGGCGCGAGTGTGGGGTCATCTGGAAGGATCTGGCGGAACAGTCGTTCCTGAGTCTGGCCGATCATCGCCTGCGTGTGCTGCTCTCGGTACTGGGTATTGCCATCGGTATCGCGGCCGTCATTCTCATCGGGGTCGTCAGCCAGGGCGGCAGCCGCATTGTGCTGTCCGAACTCGAAACCTTCGGGTTGCGCACGATCTGGGTGTTTCGGGATCAGCGTGTTACCGATCCCCGGCGCGCCATGCGTGAGGGTACGGGCATCGACAACGCCGATCTGGCCGCGGTTCGGCAATCGAACTGCTGTCCCGGCCTGCAGCACCTGGAGCCGGTCGTGCTGCCCCGTGGGCAGCTTTCGCCGTTCATGCGTGCCCAGGGGCGCCATACCCAGGTAGACATCGAAGGCGTGGGGCTCGCCTATCTGCGGGTGAACAATGACGAGCTGCAACTGGGCCGTGCGTTCAGTGCGCAGGATATCGAGCAGGGGCGGCGGGTTGCCATCATCGGCACCGAGGTGCAGAAGGCGCTGTTTCCCGATCGTGCCAATCCACTGGGGCAGGAGATCCGCAATGGGGAGGTTCGGCTGACGGTGATCGGGGTGTTGCGCGCCAAGGACCGTTCCTTTCTGGCCAGCATCGGTTCGGCGGGCGGGCGCGATGCCAACGCGCGCGTTCTGTTGCCCTACAAGCGCGTCCAGTCGATGCTGCAGCGGGACCAGATCAATCTGCTGCAGGCCGAGCTTGCGGCGGGGGCGGGGTTGTCTGCCATCACGCAATTGCAGGATTTTCTGCATCGCCGTCACAAAGGGGCTTTCGATTACCGCTCGGAAAACATGATGCAGCACATGAACACGGCGGACAACATTCTGGGCGCTGTTTCCATTATCGGTGTGGTGGCGGCTTCGGTGTCGCTTCTGGTGGCTGGGCTGGGCATTCTGAACATCATGAGCACGTCGGTGCTGGAGCGTACCCGTGAAATCGGGCTGCGCAAGGCGGTGGGTGCCCGAAGCCGCGATATTCTGCTGCAGTTCCTGCTTGAATCGGTACTGATCAGTTTGTCGGGGGGCGCAATCGGCCTGCTGCTGGGCGGCCTGGCCAGCCTGGTGCTGACGGCGCTGCTGAATTTCCCGCTTCTGCCGTCGGTGCCGCTGATCGTCATCGCACTGGTGGTTTCGCTTATGGTGGGTATTCTGTCCGGCATCTCGCCGGCCTGGCGTGCAGCCAGGCTGCATCCTGTGGAGGCGCTGCGCTATGAATGAGCAGGCGCTTTGGCAAGCGCTGGGCGTGGCATTGCTGTTCGCCTCGCTGCCGCTATCGGCGCAGGCGCAGGAAGCGGCACGGCCGTCGACGCTGTCCGAGGCCATCGAGCGCGCGTCGGCCGTGCGGCTGGAAGCACGACTGGGGGCCGTTCAGGTCACAGCGGCACGGGCGCGGTTGAAGGCGGCATGGGCCAGCCATTACCCCCAGCTGGGATTCTCGGTGGATTTTCGGCGGATACAGCGTTGGGACAATTTCACCGGCGTGACCGCTGAGGCGATGGTCCCCGGTTATGGGCCGGTACAGGTGGATGTCAGCAGCAGTACGCCGCGCAACCAGATCTTTCCGCGTCTCGAAGCGAACTATGATCTTTATGCGGGAGGACGGTATGCGGCCGGTGTCCGTCAGGCCGAACTGCAGGAACGATCGGCACAGCTCGATCGTCATGTCATTCGCCAAAGAATCATGTTCGAGGTGTCGAGCACCTGGCTGAAGTGGCGCAGCCGCTGCATCGACTGGTCATCTGCCGATGCCGAGGCGGCGCTCTCGCAGCGCCAGCTCGATCTTGCAAGCCAGCGTCATCGCGCCGGCCGGTTGAGCGATATCGATTGGCATGCTGCCCAGGTCGCGCATGAAGAAAAACTCAGGATGCGGGAGAACCGGGCGGAGGCTGTGCACAGCGCCTATGCGGAGCACGCAGCCAGCATTGACAACCAGCCTCGGCAGTCGGTGTCTGTGGCCGGCATCTGCCGTTTCAAGCAGCCGTTGCGGCAGGATATCGGGACTGCGCTTGCACCGACATTTGATTCAGAGGTCTCCCGGCGTCATCTGTATGATATCGATATAGCTCGGGAGCAGGTCCAGATCGAGAAAGCGGCCGACCGGCCCACCGTGTCATTGATCGCCCAATACGGTCATGGAGCACGACATGACCGCTATGGTGAGCTGCTGCCCAATATGCGCCGTCAGGAGGCGCTGATCGGCATCCGGGTGTCATGGAATCTGTTCGACGGCTTTCTGAGTGAGGCACGGGCAGATGCGGCGCGTGCCGATCTGGAACGCCGCCGGCTGGAACGGGAGCTTCACCTGGCACGGCAGAAACGCCGACAGCAGGAGGGCGTGGGTCGCCAACGTGATGCCGGTCTTGCCATAGCGCTGGCTCAAAGCCGAATCGAACTGGCGATAGCGCGTCGTGCGCTGGCCGAGGAGCGACAGCGTTCCGGTCGGGCCAATCAACTGGCGGTGCAGGAAAGCCATGTCGCCGAACAGCTGGCGCGCAACGCCCTCGACCAGGCCGAGATCGATCAGGCGCTGGCTCGCCTCGAATGGCAGCACGCCGACATGCTGGCGGATGTGCAGCCGTAGAATTTCCCGATCAGTCATCAAGGCGGTAGAGGACGGAGGATTCTTCGGGATAGCGGAAGCAGCATGGGGCTGTCCCGATTCACCGGGAGCCAGATGCAGGCACGTCTGATTTTGGAGATACGGCCTTGCCCAGACTGGGCAAGGCTTGGATGAAACAGGAGGGTTAAATGGAAGGCATCAGATATAGTGACAAAAAAAACGATATTCGATTCGACGAGGTTGCAGACCTGTATGAAAGTGTCGGGTTCGGCTTCTCCGATGTCTATAAAGAGGATTCTGGCTATGAAAAGGCATTTCGTCGAGACGGATGCCACGGTTTCTTCGCTCTCGACGAAAAAGGCCGTTTGATCGCCATGCTAAGGGTCTTGAGCGACGAAAAGATTTGTACATGGATAGCCGAGATCTGCGTACATCCAGACTATCAAGGAAAAGGTATAGGGAGTCATCTGATTGGGATGATGGACGAAAAATTCGGACAAACAGCCATATATGTCAACGCTCTGGCTGGAAGCGAGGGATTCTTTGAGAAAAATGGAATCAAGACAACGGCGAAGCTTGTCGCATGCGCAAGGGCTGGGAGCAAACAATAGCCAGAACCGTCTGTTCATTGGAGCGTGTCATGCGCTTTCGACGAAGGCTGCTGCCAGGCACGATAGCCGGATGAAAGCATGACGCTCCTTTCCCTCCGAGCGATGTTTCCTAAGAAGACATATGCGCTCAGCGCCGCAGCTTCAGTTCGGCGGTTTCGATGAGGGTGCGGTTGCGTGCGAGATCGGCGGTGAACAGGTGCTGAAAGTTCTGGGAACTGGGCAGCACCTGGCGCATGTAGCCATATTTGCGCAGGGTTTCGAGCAGTACCGGGTTGCGGCTGCTCTGGATCAGCGCATCGTTGATCTGCGTGATGATCGTGCCGGAGGTGTGGACGGGGGCGAGCAGGCCCAGCCAGCTGTAGACGCGATAGTCGTCGGCCACGCCCGCCTGCTGGGCGAGTGGCATCACTTGCGGCAGCAGTTCGTTGCGCTGCGAGCCGGTGATCCCAATGGCACGTACCTGTCCGTTGGCCAGTGCGGCGAAGGCGGGATCGGCGGGCAGACAGGCGAGATCCAGCTCGCCGGTCTGCAGCGCTTCCAGCATGGTGTGCGTGTTCTTGAAGGGCTGGTAGCTGAAGGGAACCCCCGTGCTGTTCTGCAGCTGCAGCATGGCCAGATGGCTGATGCTGCCATAACCCTGACAGCCGAAGTTCAGCGCTGTGCGGTTGCGCCGGGCCTGGCGCAGCAAGGGGGTCAGCGAGCGCAGCCGGTTGAGCCGATGGGTCAGCAGCACCAGGGGCGCTTCGGCGAGCTGGTTGATGGCAACGAGCTTGCGGGCGGGATTGAAGGCGCCGCGGGGATGGAGCAACGCATTGATGCAGGGCATGGTCTCGGTGGCCATCAGCAGCGTGTAGCCGTCCGGGGGCGCATCCCCGACCAGGGTTGCGGCCAGATTGCCGTGGTTGCCTGGGCGGTTCTCTGCGATCACGCTCTGACCCAGCAGGCGCCCCAGCGGATCGGCAAGCGCCCGGGCGATCCGGTCGGCACTGGTTCCGGGCGAGGTGGGAACGATCAGGCGGATGGCCTTGCGTGGCCAGCGGGTGGGCACGGTGGCCGGTGGCGGGCTGGCTGTGCCTGCGCTGCTGTTCGGCGCCGTGGCGGCCGCCTGGGCCAGACTCGGGGCCAGGGCCGCCAGGCCGAGCAGGAAATGCCGGCGGGAACGGGCTTCATGACTGTGGCCGGCAGCCGAGGTGCCGGGCTCGGAGGCGTCGGGGCGGTCAGATGCGGGCAACAGAGTCTCCTTCGGCGCCGGGAAGGCGGTTGTCGAGGGGGGATCGGGGGCTCGTATCGCTGACCATCGCGCCGGTCTGCGGGCGGACGAGCACCTGAAAAGGCTGCGGGGCCGCCAGGGACAGGATTTCATGGCCCTGGTGGAAGCTGTTGAGCCAGAACACCGGGGGCGGTGCGGCCTCCTCGGCCCATTCGTTTCCAACGGTGTGTGCGGACGGGGCGTTGACCGGGGGCAGGCGGATTTCGACGGCCGACAGACGTGCCATGCTGTCGATCGTGGCCGGTTCGGGCAGGTTGCTGCCGGTGTGCAGGAAGGTGTGCAGCGCCTCGGGGGCGGGCAGCCGGGTGTCGAGCGATTGCAGCGAATCGAGTCCGCCGATGCCGCGACCCCAGGCTTTCAGCAGCGCTTCCTTGCGGGTCCAGGCCAGCAGGAAGATGTCGGTACGCTGTTCCACGGGCATGGCCTGCATCGCGGCCTGCTCGGCGATTGATGCGACGCGCCGGCTCAGCGCCGAGCGGTCGGGCAGCGAGCGGTCGGTCTGTTCCAGGTCGATCCCGACCGGGGCATCGGCCAGCGCGATCCAGGCGACGCTGCCGCTGTGGCTCAGATTGAAGTGCAGCCCGCTGCCATGCCGGGCTGCGAGCCGGGGTTTGCCATAGGGGCCCTGCTCGAAGCCGATATCGGCCGGATCGATGCCCAGCCGCCGGCCCAGCAGGTGGCGCAGGCCGATCCGGCAGGCGCGGTAGTGGCGTTGCAGGTGCTCGAAGCGAAAGCGCGCAGCCCGTTGGCGTTCTTCAGGCGACAGGCAGCGCTCGGCGTGCTCGGGCAGGGCGGCGTCGAGATCCAGGCGGTGGCAGTCGATGAACAGCGGCACGGTGGCCGGGGGCGCTTCCATGATGAGGCTGACGGCAGGTTGTCAGCGTCGATGTTAACCCTTTGGAATCGCCCCGAAACTGGGCGCAAACCCGGTTTTTGCCTGCCTTTTCGTGGAGGGGCCGGGTTGACGGCTTCCTCGGGGTGCCGGGCCCGGGCACGAACCCGGACCCAGACCCGGGGCTGGCCCGGGCCCGGTGCCGGGCGCTCAGTGGCCGCGCTTGTGCAGCGCGCCCACCAGCCGCGACATCAGCCCACCCTTGGCGGGCTTCGGTGCTTCGGGCGTCGCTTCTTC
>JBHADS010000398.1:0-3045 GCA_041855185.1 Lautropia sp.
TCGACCTCACCGCCCAGGCCGGGGGTTTCGGCGTGCTGGTAGAAGCCGAAGCCGGCCACGGTCTTGAGATCCTTCTTCAGCGCGGCGAAGCCGTGCAGGGTGGACCACAGGCCATAGCCGCGCACCGGCAGGATCAGGGTTTCCAGTCCCTGATCGTTCTCGACCAGATAGACCACCGACTGATTCTCGCGCCGCTTGATCGAGGCGATGTCCTCGGAACCGGGCAGGGCTTTGGACTGCGCCGGGTCCTTGGCGGCCTTCAGGGGATCGAAGGTGGCGGCGTTCTGGCCATCGACGTAGCGGCCGGTGTCCAGATCCACCACGCGGGGCTTGATCCGTTCCTTGAAGATGCGCTGCACCTCGCTGGCTGAGGCATCGGCCTGAGCCAGCCCGGCGATGACGAGAATGTTGCGCTGCTTGTCCAACTGCTGGTTGACGGCCTGGGTCGGCTTGAGACCGACCGCGGCGCCGGCCACCACCACCGAACACACCAGGCAGACCGCCAAGGCCACACCCAGGGTACGGCCGATCGATTCTTGCTGTTTAGACACGGCGTTTGGCCCTCCGCTTGATGTTTGCCTGAACGACGTAGTGGTCGATCAGCGGTGCACACAGGTTGCCAAAGAGAATGGCGAGCATCATGCCTTCGGGGAAGGCGGGGTTGACCACGCGGATCATCACCACCATCACCCCGATCAGCGCACCGAAGATCCACTTGCCGGTGTTGGTCATCGAGGCCGACACCGGATCGGTCGCCATGTAGAACATCCCGAAGGCGTAGCCGCCCAGCACCAGATGCCAGTACCAGGGCACGGCGAACATCGGGTTGGTGCTCGATCCGATCAGGTTGAACAGGGTGCTGAGGCCGATCATGCCGATCATCACGCCGGCGACGATGCGCCAGGCGGCGATGCGGGTGGCCAGCAGGATGCCGCCGCCGATCATGATCGCCAGCGTGCTGGTTTCACCGATCGAGCCGGGCATGAAACCGAGGAAGGCATCGGTCCAGCTCAGGCCGCCTTCGGTCAGCGCGGCCACGCCGCCGACGGCGGTCTGGCTCAGCGCGGTGGCGCCGGCATAGCCATCGACCACGTTCCAGACGGCATCGCCGGAGATGGCGGCCGGATAGGCGAAGAACAGGAAGGCGCGACCCGCCAGTGCCGGGTTGACGAAGTTCTTGCCGGTGCCGCCGAAGACTTCCTTGCCGAGCACGACGCCGAAGCTGATGCCCAGCGCCACCTGCCACAGCGGAATGGTGGGCGGCAGCGTGAGGGCGAACAGCACCGAGGTGACGAAGAAGCCTTCGTTGATCTCATGGCCCCGCACCGTGGCGAACAGCCCCTCCCAGAAGCCGCCGACCGCGAAGGTGACGGCATAGATCGGCAGAAAATAGACCGCACCGTGGATCAGGTTGTCGTAGAGGCTGTTCGGGTCGAAGCCCGCCAGCATCTGGATCACCTGGAAGTGCCAGCCGGTCTGCGCGGCCAGCAGTTCGGGCTGCTGGGCGAAGATCAGATTGGCCTGGTAGCCGACGTTCCACATGCCGAACAGCATCGGCGGGAAGGTACAGAGCCAGACCAGGATCATGATGCGCTTCAGATCGATGCTGTCACGCACATGGGCGGTGCTTCGCGTCACCAGCTTGGGCCGGTACAGGAAGGTGTCGGCTGCCTCGTACAGCGCATAGAACTTCTCGAACTTGCCGCCCTTGTGGACGTGCGGTTCGATCTTGTCCAGCATTGCTCTCAAACCCATGATCAGCCCTCCTTCTCGATACGGGTCAGGTTGTCCCGCAGAATCGGGCCATACTCATACTTGCCGGCACAGACATAGGTGCAGAGCGCCAGGTCTTCCTCGTCCAGTTCGAGGCAGCCGAGCTTCTGCGCCATCGCCGTGTCGCCGACGATCAGGTAACGCAGCAGCTGGGTGGCCAGGATGTCCAGCGGCATCACGGCTTCGTAGCTGCCGGTGGGCACCATCGCGCGCGGGCTGCCGTTGGTGGTGGTGGTCATGTCGAGCGGGCGGCGGCCCAGCAGACCCCAGACGAAGGCGCGGGTGACGGAGTGCTTGTCGAACCCCGGGCGCAGGAAGTGGAACATCTGGCGTTCGGTGCCTTCCTTCAGGCAGCTGACCTGCTGGTGGAAGCGTCCCAGATAGGCACAGGCGCCACGTGCCACCCGACCGCCGAGCAGCGAGCCGGAGACGACGCGGTTTTCGCCGGCCTGCAGTTCGCCGTGGGTCAGCTCATCCAGACTGGCGCCCAGCCGGGTGCGCAGCAGCCGGGGCTGCTTGACGACGGGACCGGCCAGCGAGACGACCCGTTCGGTCCAGAGCTTACCGGTGGTGAACAGCTTGCCGACGGCGATCACGTCCTGATAGCCGATCTGCCAGACCGTGCGCGTGGCATCGACCGGGTACAGGAAGTGGATGTGCGTGCCGGGCAGGCCGGCCGGGTGCGGGCCTTCGAAGCTCTCGACCTTGAGGCCGGGCAGGTTCTCGCCGGGCAGCGCGGCACCCGGAGCCTTGCAGAGATAGACCGGCGCCAGTTTCTGCAGCACCTGCAGCCCATGCTGGAAATCCTCGGCATGGGCCTTGATGATCGGGGCGGGATCGGCCGCCAGCGGATGGGTGTCGATGGCGGTGACGAAGAGGGCGTCGGCTTTGCCGTCGACCTTCGGCGCCTTGCTGTACGGACGGGTGCGCAATGCAACCCACAGGCCCGCAGCCTGGAGGTTCTCGCGTACCTGTGCGTCGCTCAGACTGCCCAGCTGGCTGGCTTCGTAGCGATTGAACTGGATCTCGCTGTCTTCGCGGCCTTCTCCGGCCACATCGATGACGACGGATTGCAGGACGCGGCGTTCGCCCCGGTTGATGGCGCTGATGACGCCAGCTGCGGGGGCGGTAATGTGCACGCCGGGGTTCGTTTTGTCGGAGAACAACGGTTGGCCTTTCCGGACCCGGTCGCCCACCTGAACAGCCATCGTCGGTTTCAGACCGTTGTAGTCGAAACCGATGACCGCGACGCTGCGCACGGGCTTGGCGTCA
>JBHADS010000399.1:0-4901 GCA_041855185.1 Lautropia sp.
ATTGGGATTCGGGCAGGAAGGCGCCGAGTGGACCGCCGACCTGGGCGGCGCGCAGCGGACGGCCCGAAGCGCTGCCGCCGCCAAAATCCTCGAGCAGTTCGCGCAGTGTCAGACCGAAGGCTTTTTCGACCAGACCGCCGCGACGGATGTTGCCCGCCAGCTGGAAGGGCAGGGTGCCGTGCGAGCGGCCGACGCCGAAATCCCGATACCAGACGGCGCCCCGCGCCAGGATCGAGGGAACCGTCGCCAGCGAGATCACGTTGTTGACGACGGTGGGTTGGCCGAAGAGCCCAGCCACGGCGGGCAGCGGCGGCTTGGCGCGTACCATGCCGCGTTTGCCTTCGAGGCTTTCGAGCATCGCCGTCTCTTCACCGCAGATGTAGGCGCCTGCGCCCTTGCGTACTTCGATCTCGAAGCGCTGGCCGGTGCCCTGGATGTCGTCACCGAGCCAGCCGGCTGCGTGGGCGCGGGCAATGGCAGTGTTCAGGGTGGCGATGGCCTGCGGGTATTCGGCGCGGGTGTAGATGTAGCCCTGCGTGGCGCCGGTGGCAAGGCCGGCGATCAGCATGCCTTCGATCAGCGTGTAGGGATCGCCCTCCATCAGCATCCGGTCGGAGAAGGTGCCGGAGTCGCCCTCGTCGGCGTTGCAGGCCACGTATTTGTGCGAGGCGGCGCGATCCAGTACCGTCTGCCATTTCAGGCCGGTGGGAAAGGCCGCGCCCCCGCGTCCGCGCAGGCCCGAGGCGGTGATCTCGTCGATGATCTGCTGCGGGCTCATGTTCAGCGCCTGCCGCAGTCCCGCCCAGCCGCCGTGCGCCGCATAATCGTCGAGATCAAGGGGGTCGATGATGCCGACGCGGGCAAAGGTCAGGCGTTCCTGCTTGCGCAGATAGGGAATTGCTTCGGTGAGTCCGTGACAGAGGGGATGGCTGTCGGCCCCCTGCAGCCAGCCGCTGTCGAACAATGCATCGACATCATCGACCGAGACCGGGCCGTAGGCGATGCGGCCGGCGTCGGTCTGGACTTCGACCATCGGTTCCAGCCACAGCAAGCCGCGTGAGCCATTGCGGATGATCTGCACGGCCTGCTGGCGCTGCGCCGCGACGTGCTGGATGCGGGCTGCGACGGCATCGGCGCCGCAGGCGCGGGCAGCGGTATCGCAGGGAACGTAGAGGCGGACGGGAGAGGTGGGCTTCATCGGGCAGCTCCGTCGTCGTGGTGTGCTGTCGGCGCAGGCTGTGCCGGTGCATAGCGGGCCTGCAGCAGTTGATCCAGTCGTTCGGCGCCTACGTGAGCATGGGCCTCGCCATCGATCATCACCGCTGGCCCTTGTGCGCAGAGACCCAGACAATAGGCGGCGTGCGTGCTGACCCGGCCATCGGCGCTGGGGCTGCCCAGGCGGCAACCCAGTTGCTGTTCGACGTGATCGATCAGCGCCTGGGCGCCACGGGCCTGGCAGGCTTCGGCGCGGCAGATTTCCAGATGGATGCCGTCGATGGGAGCGAGGCGGAAATGGGGATAGAAAGAGATGACCCCGAAGACCTCGGCACGGGAGCGCTGCAGCATCGCTGCGATCAGCGGGATGCTGTTTTCCGGAATATGGCCCAGCGTGTCCTGAATGGCGTGCAGGATCGGGATCAGCGCACCTTCCTGATCACGATGCTGCTGGATGATCCGGGCCACGCTTGCGGTTTCCGGTGTTTCGGAAGCAGCGGCAATGTCGAGCGCCAGTTTGCCGCCGCGTGCCCCGCCGGTGGAGGGAAGGTCGATCCTGACATCTCTGATCATGCTGATATGTCCTTGTCCGAGCGGCCGCTTCCGCAGGATGCTGCTGCCAACCGACCAGGGGTTTCGGCAGGCAGCAGCATCCGGGACAGTGTGCAGTGGGCGCGGCTTTCTGAAAAATCAACACCGCTGCGCGCCGGCGTCGCGGTGGTCTCCGCTCTCTATCAGACAAAGCTTTGTCGCCGGCTGCAATCAGGGATAGTCCCGGGGTGAGCGTTCGGACGGGCAATCGGTGTCTGCCTGTGCGGGGCGGTGGGTGGGTGTGCGACGCAGCCGGATGCCTGTCGATCCGCTGCCACAGCGGATCTTTCAGGGGCGGGCGCGTTCCGGGCGAGGGAATGGACGGGGCGGATGCCGTGCCGATGCCGGTGCGCGAAGACGTGAATGAGCCCCGCGGTTTCCGGACTCGAATACTCGGATTAGTTGGCCGATGCGCGACTTGGTCTTATCGTCGAACATCGTATGGACTCGAAGTATGTGGCGCGGCGATTGCAGGGTTTCGTCGCCAGGCGCCGCGACAGACATCCGCCCAAGAGGAATCGGGCTGCCGTCTCTGCCCGGTTTTCCCGGTGTCCATTGGGCGGTCGTTGCGATCGTTCCGGCGCGCTGAGCCGGACGGTAGGTGCATCGCGGGTGGGCGGCGTTCTTCGGATCGGCGGCTGCCTTGGCGATGACCGTCTGCCAGGCGCGGGAAGATCGCCTGCAACCGAGGAGAGCGCATCATGACCGCCACCCTGATCAAAGTGGATCTGAATCAATCCCCTTACGAGAATCCCGATATTCACAACCGCTGGCATCCGGATATTCCGATGGCAGTCTGGGTCGAACCGGGCGATGATTTCCGGCTGGAAATGTACGACTGGACCGGGGGCGCCATCGCCAACGACGACAGTGCCGAGGATGTGCGCGATGTCGAGCTGTCGCGCGTGCATTTCCTGTCGGGGCCGGTCGGGGTCAAGGGCGCGGAGCCGGGAGATCTGCTCGTCGTCGATCTGCTCGACATCGGCGCGTTGGACGGGCATCACTGGGGCTTCAATGGGGTGTTTTCCAGGAAGAATGGCGGCGGTTTTCTGGACGAGCATTTTCCGCTGGCCTGCAAGTCGATCTGGGAGTTCGACGGAATGTTCACCCGCAGCCGGCATGTGCCGGGCGTCAGCTTTGCGGGGCTGATCCACCCCGGCCTGATCGGCTGTCTGCCCGATCGCCGGATGCTGGAGACCTGGAATCAGCGCGAGGCGGCGCTGCTGGCGACGCAGCCTGACCGGGTGCCGGCACTGGCCAATCCGCCCTGTGCCACCAACGCGCACCTGGGGCGGATGCAGGGCGAGGCGCGGACGCAGGCGGCTGCCGAGGCTGCACGAACCGTGCCGCCGCGTGAACACGGGGGCAACTGCGACATCAAGGATCTGTCGCGTGGAGCGAAGATCTATTTCCCGGTCTATGTGGATGGTGGCGGGCTGTCGGTCGGCGATCTGCATTTCAGCCAGGGGGATGGCGAGATCACCTTCTGCGGTGCCATCGAGATGATCGGCGGCTGGGTGCACATGCGCGTCAATCTGATCAAGGACGGCATGGCGAAATACGGTATTCGCAACCCGATCTTCAAGCCGAGCCCGATGACACCGAATTACCGCGACTATCTGATCTTCGAGGGGATTTCGGTGGATGAGCGGGGTACTCAGCATTATCTGGACACGACGGTGGCCTATCGGCAGGCGTGCCTGAATGCGATCGAGTATCTGAAGAAATTCGGCTACAGCGGCGAGCAGGCTTATTCCATCCTGGGCTCTGCGCCGGTGCAGGGGCACATCAGCGGGGTGGTGGATGTGCCCAACGCCTGTGCCACGCTGTGGCTGCCGACGGAGATCTTCGATTTCGATATCCACCCGTCGGTGAGCGGGCCGGTCAACCACCTGCCGGACAACCGCAATCTGCCGATTGCGCCGGACCGTTGAACCGGCGTCTCGTGGACAGCCCGGCGAGGCGCACGGCAGGACGATACCTGCCTCTGTCGGGCCCGGAGAGCCGTGGTGATGGCATGTATCCGGGGGCTGCACGGCCGCCCGCCGGGCTTGCATGTCCATCCCCGTTTTCTTTCTTCTTGAGCCGATCGACTGGCATGAACCCTGCCGGCAAGGAGCGTGCAGATGCCTTTGTATGACTATCTGTGTGAATGCTGTGGACCCTTCGACGCGATGCGTCGGCTGGCCGAGCGGGAGCAGGCTGCCTGCCCACAGTGCGGCAGCATGGCGCCGATGGCCTGGTTGCAGGCGCCGAGGCTGACTGCGTTGAGCACGCAGCAGCGCCAGGCACATGAAACCAATGAACGGGCGCGCCATGAGCCGCGTTCATCCCGGGAGCAGGGCAGCTATGGGCGCCTGCGCCATGCGGCCGGCTGTGCCTGCTGCAGCGGGGCTTCATCCGCCCGGACGGGCGCGCAGCGCGGACGGGGCGCCCGCATGTTCCCGGGCCGGCGCCCCTGGATGATCGGGCATTGAGCGCTTGGGTGGCGGCTTCTCTGGTGTGCGAACCTGCCCACCTGGGGAGTCCCTGCACCGTATCCTCGCAGGTGGTCATTGCTGCTGTTGAAGGGGCCTCTGGCGGAGGCATGGACGGAGAGCAAGATGGCGTCCGAGGCGGCCCGGGGTCAGCCCGGCAGCAGAGCCGGGGCGTTGCATCCTTGCATGGCTGTCGGTTTTCCACGATGCCACCGGTCGTGATCGGGCGACCATCCGACGGCCGATTGCCGGCCATCGGCGCCGGGCGGCTTGGGGGTGGCGATGCGCCCCTGCCCGGAAAGCGGCTTGCAGAGCCGATCCTGAGGAATCGCGACGCATGGCTCTGATCGGTCGATAGTCTCAGGCAACTGGGTGAATCAAATCAATCAATTTTGAAAATGATTCACTTGTCGCTACGCTTCGGATCAAACACATCCCATCCAACGAGGTTTCAGCGTATGAACGACAAGGCAAGAATGAGCGGCTGTCCGGTGCATGGCAGCAATACGGCAGACGGGCAAAGCCCGGTGGCCTGGTGGCCGAAGAATCTGAACCTGGACATCCTGAGTCAGCACGACACCAAGACCAATCCGCTGGGTGAGGACTTCGATTACGCCG
>JBHADS010000400.1:0-4343 GCA_041855185.1 Lautropia sp.
CTATCGATGGCGCGGCTCAGGGGGCTGCGCAGCCGGCATCGGCGGCAGGCGCAGCGCCGGCGGCACACGCCGCTTCCGCAGCTACGGTGGGTGCGGGCGTTCATACGGCGGACAGCGCCTTCCGGACGGCGGCGGTGCTGGGGACGTTGACGGCCTTTGGTGCGGCCTCCATCGAGGCGGTCGGCCGGGGCTCGGGTTCCGCACAGAGCGCTGCCGCGTCGCAGACGGCTTCGGACGAGACGGATGGGCAACTGGACGGTCTGGCGGGGGCCAGAAATCCGGGTGGGGAAACGACTGCAGGTGGGGGCGCTGCGGGCGTGGGTTCGGGGGCGGCGGGTACGCAGACCGAGGGGGCTGCTGGTGTGGACAATGATGCGCCCGAGCAGCCCACGACCTCAAGCTCGCCTGCGCCGGTCTACCCCGAAAGTGCGCAGCAAAGCGTGGCGGTCGATCGCAATCTCGATCTGAGCCTCAGCAAGAGTCTGTTCACCGGCAGTGATGCCAGCAAGGCTCCGGCCGCGATCCGGATCGAGGGGATCAGCGAAAACGATGACACCCAGCAGCAGGCATCGGCGCTGAGTCTGCTCAAGGACGGAAAGCCGGTGGCGTTGGCCGATGGGGATGTCGTCCTGGCCGAGGATTTCGACAAGCTGCAGTGGGACACGACGCAGAACAGCGGTGGCAGTTTCTCGTTCACCGTGATCGGCACCGACAATCTGCCGATTGCGCAGGCCGGTGAGCAGACGGTGCGGATCGACGAAAGCAACCGGGTGAAACTGCCGCTCAGCTTCTTTCAGGAGCTGTCGGACGCCTTTCTGGGCGATGGGACGATGATTCCTTTCGTTGCCGTCGTTGGCATAGACGAGACGACCAGCAGTACGGGGCCGAATGATGTGCTGTACCGCGGCAGCGACGACAGCTATCTGACGGTGGGTGACATCATCGCCGCGGCCGACTACGACGATCTCTTTTGGGACTACAGTTCCAACAATGGCGGTGCGTTGCATGTCAATCCGCTGGATGAGAATCAGGTTCCCTATTCGCCCGACTATTCGACGGACGTGTCGATGCCGACGATCAAGAGCCTGGGACTTGGCGCGTTGACGAACTTCGTCATGTCGCCCGCCGGCAGCATCGGTCTGTTGATCGATATACCGGACAGTTCGAGCCTCGTCTGACGGCAGGTGGATCAGCGGCGCCTGCGCCGTTTGCTCAGTACCCTCTGCTCACGTCCTGGGCGATGCCACAGCGTGAGGGAGCATCGTTCGTGAGCGCCTCTGGCCAGGAGGCACGTCGAGTCCGGGCGGCAAGTCCATTCCGATCCAGCGGCATGCCCAAACCGCAGGCGCCATCATGCTACGCTTCCATCTTTGGTGTCCGCTGACTGTAGCGGTCCCTGAGGGCAGTGGATGGCCGCGCTCCGGGGCTTCGGGGTGCATGAAGGGGACGCCCGATCGCCAACGACAGGGAGCAGGGCATGAAAGACACGCACGGAATTGATCAGGCGCAGGGGCTGGGGAGCATCGACCGGGGACGGCGTCGCTTGCTGGCAGGGCCGGGTGCAGCCGTGGCTACGGCGGGTTTCTTCGGGGTGGACCCGATGCGCGAGACCCGGGCCGGTGCAGCGGAGTCCGGACCGCTCGATTACCGCCGGGTGATTCCGGCGCGTGGCTACGCCTTTCATGATCATGGCGGCACGCTGAAGCCGCTGGCCTTCAGGCGTCGGGCAATCGGTCCGAAGGATGTGGCGATCGAGATCCATTTCTGCGGAATCTGCCATACCGACATCCATACGGCGCTCGGACACTGGGGGGAGCAGCGGATGCCGCAGGTTCCGGGCCACGAGATGACTGGGGTGGTGGCTGCCGTTGGTGATTCGGTTACGAAGTTTCGTGTCAGTGATCGTGTCGGAGTCGGTGTGATGGTGGATTCCTGCGGGCATTGCGAGGACTGCCGGAGCGGCTTCGAGCAGTATTGCGTGGTGGATGGGGGTGTGGTCTTCACTTACGGCGCAAGCACATCCGAGCAACGGGACCCGGGTGGTTTCACCCAGGGCGGCTATGCGAATCGCATCGTCGTGAAGGAGAACTTCGTGGTGAAGGTGCCGGATGGGCTGGCGATGGAGGCTGCCGCGCCGATGATGTGCGCAGCTGTGACGATGTATTCGCCGCTGCGGCACTGGCGGGTGGGCAAGGGCAGCCGGGTCGGTATCGTCGGTCTTGGCGGGCTCGGGCATCTGGGGGTGCAGATTGCCCGGGCGATGGGCGCCGAGGTGACGGTGTTCACCACGTCGGCAAACAAGGTCGAGGATGCCAGGCGCTTTGGCGCACGCGAGGCTATCGTCAATTACGAGCCTGCGCGCATGGCTGCTCTGGTGCGTCATTTCGATTTCATCCTGGCCACGCCGCCCTATCGCTTCGAGATGGACCCGCTGATGGCGACGCTGAAACGGGATGCCACGCTGTGTCTGGTCGGCGCTGGGAAGGCGGATGAGCCGAACCAGCTCTCTCCATTCTCGACGCCGCTGGGGCGAAACTCCTTCGCTGGCTCACTGATCGGCTCGACGGCCGAGGCACAGGAAGTGCTGGAGTTCTGTGCGAAACACGGCATCCGCGCCGAGATCGAGCTGATAAAGCCCGCTGCGATCTCGGCGGCCTGGCCGAAGGTGATCGACAAGTCGGTCCGCTATCGCTACGTGATCGATATGCGCGGTTTCGGCTGAGGTGGTCGCGACCACAAGGCGGTGTCCGACGGGGACGGAACCGCTGTCCGCTGCCGGCGGTTCATGTTCGGGGAAAAGTGCCGAAGCGTCGCTGGCGTCAGTATATCCGGTTGTACTGGCTGCATATGGAAATCAATTCGATGGCGAATGATATTCCATGGTGCGCCAGTGATGGCCATTGCCTGAATTCGGGCGATTTCACTGCGGAGGCGCGGCGATGGGATGAGGCAATTCCCCTATAAGTCGTGCGTATATTCTGGGTTCTTCCGTCATTCTCCGGTAATCTGCTCAGGTTTCCGGTCGACCGCAGCTTCTGCTCGTGTGGCTGCGTGTTTACCGAAACCGCATGGTAGTGCGATCCGTGACATTGCACCCGCGCTCCCTGCATGACAACGATATGGCAAGAAAACACGTTCAGCACCGGCTGTATCGTGCTTCATGAGCACTGGCGTCCGCCCCTGGCGGCTTGCCTTTTATGGCCAAGAACAAAGGAGAATCGCATGACCCGTCGCACCGTTTCTGCCGATCGTCGGCATCGTACCCTGGCTTCCCTGGGAGGCGCTGCTGCACTGGCGTTGCTGCTTTCGGCCTGTGCCAGTACGCCTGTCCCTCGTGAGGAGATGGCGCTTGCCGATGCGGCTGTTAGCCGTGTGGGGTCTTCCCCGCGCGCCCTGTCCTCGGCGCCGCTGGAACTGCAATCGGCCAAGGACAAACTGCAGCGCGCACGTGAGGCGCTGGACAAGGGCAACAATACCGAAGCGCGTCGCTTGGCGGAGCAGGCTCGCGCCGATGCGCGCCTGGCCGAGGCACGCAGCGCCGAAGCGCGCAGTGCCGAAGCCCTGAAGGAAGTGCAGGCGGGTATCGATGCCCTGGAAGGCGAACTGAGCAAGCAGCGCTGACATTCGCTGCCTGACTTTTTTCTTTTTGCACATTTCACCATTTTTCGCAGCCCCCGTGGGGAGCTGTCGTTACGCCATTGTCCAGAGGAATCACGAATGACGACCGTCGCCAAATCCGATAATACGATTGCACGTCGCGCCGCTCTTGCCGCTTCGGTGGCTTCGGCGATGCTGTTGGCCGCTTGCGCCACTCAGCAACCCAACCCGGTGGTGGAACAGGCCCGCAGCCATGTCGACAAGGTTTCGGCCGAGCCAGAGGTTGCCCGCCGTGCGGCGCTCGAGCTGAAATCTGCCAAAGACACGCTGGCACGCGCCGATCAGAGCTGGACCGGCGACAAGGATCAGCAGGAGGCGGAGCACCTGGCTTATCTGGCAACGCAGCAGGCCAGCACTGCCGAGGCTCTGGCCAATGCGCGGGCCAACGATGCCAAACTCGAAGAAACGCGGGGCAAGGCCGATCAGATGCGATTGCAGGCGCGTACCAGCGAGCTGGAAGCGGCCCGCGCCGATGCCGCCAGCGCCCGTGCGCGCGCCGACGAGTTGCAGGCTCAGATCAACGAGCTGGAAGCGAAGCGGACTGAGCGCGGCCTGCTCGTGACCTTGGGTGATGTGCTCTTTGCCTTCGGCAAGGACAATCTGCTGCCCGCCTCGAGCCAGCGCCTGGACAAGCTGGCGGAGTTTCTGGCTGAGCATCCCGAGCGCAAGCTGCGCGTGGAGGGGTA
>JBHADS010000401.1:0-4479 GCA_041855185.1 Lautropia sp.
CAGCAGAACAGCAATGGTTCCAGCCGCCAGGAGTCGGTGACGAACTATGAGCTGGATCGGACAGTGCGCGTCACTCGCAATCAAACGGGCACCATTCGTCGCCTCTCGGTGGCCGTGCTGCTCAATCAGAAGCAGAGTGTCGGCGAAGATGGCAAGCCGGTCTTCACCCCCTTGACCGATACCGAACTGAAGAGCATCGAGGCGCTGGTGCAACAGGCCGTGGGCTTTTCGAGTGCACGCGGCGATTCGGTGCAGGTGGTGAACGCCGCCTTCACGGCCTTGCCGTCGACCGATATCGAGGAAGTACCGCTGTGGAAAGACCCGGACACGATCTCGCTCGCCAAGGATCTCGGCAAACAGTTCGGCTTCGTGCTGCTGGCGCTGATCATTCTGATGATGTTCATCCGCCCTGCCCTGCAGACCATGCGTCGGCAGCAGGAGGAGAACGCCCGCAAGCTGAACGAGCGCGTCGATGAGAAGCTCGACCTTCCGGCGCCCAGTGGCGGCGCAACGGCCCTGGCCGTCGAGACACAGCAAGTCGATCCGAACATGGGCATCGGTATGACGATTGCCCAGCACAACGCCCTGCAACTGGCCAGAACCGATCCGACGGCCGTCGCCACAGTCGTACGGAACTGGGTGAATGGCACTAACCCGGATACGCCAAAATGAGCGGTTTTGATGAAGCCGGCACTCGTGATGCCGCCGTGCTGCTGCTAGCCCTGGGCGAAGAAACGGCCGCCGAGGTGTTCAAGCACCTGAGCCCGAAGGAAGTCCAGGGCATCGGCGAAGTCATGGCCCGCACGCAGTACACGACCAAGGACCACATCAACGCCGTGCTGGAGCGCTTTCAGCAGCAGGCATCCAAGCAGAGCACGCTGGTGCACGACCCCAACGCCTACGTCCGGGACGTGCTGCGTCGCGCCCTGGGCGACGACAAGGCCGGGATGCTGATCGAACGCATTCTGCAGGGCAGCGATGTCTCGGGCATCGAGAGCCTGCGCTGGATGGATGCGGCCTCGGTGGCCGAGCTGATCCGTCATGAGCATCCGCAGATCATCGCCTCGATCCTGGTGCACCTGGAGCGCGACCATGCATCGAGCATTCTGCAGCAGCTCAGCGCCGATCTGCGTGCCGATGTGATGCTGCGCATCGCCACTCTGGACAGCATCCAGCCGAGTGCGCTGAACGAACTGAATGAAGCCCTCTCCCGCGTGCTGACCGGCGGCGACCGGATCAAGCGGGCACGACTGGGTGGCAGCAAGGCTGCGGCCGAGATCCTGAATTTTCTGGGGGGTGGCGAGGAAGTGCCGCTGCTCGAAAGCCTGCGCAACGAGAACCCGATGCTGGCCCAGGAAATCGAGGATCAGATGTTCACCTTCGATGATCTGGTGAATCTGGACAATCGCGCCATGCAGACGGTTCTGCGTGAAATCCAGAGCGATCAGCTGATCATCGCCATGAAAGGCGCCGAGCCGGCGCTGCGCGAGAAGATCTTCAAGAACATGAGTTCCCGTGCCGCCGAAGCGCTGCGCGAGGATCTGGAATCGCGCGGTCCGGTACGGCTGTCGGAAGTGGAAGCACAGCAGAAGGAAATCCTGAAGACCGTGCGCCGTCTGGCCGAGGAAGGCACGATCGCCGTGAGCACCGGAGGCGGCGATGCCATGGTCTGACCCGACGATCTCCGGCATTGCGCCACTGCGCCCTGCCCGCATCAGCCGCCAGGATGCCTGGCAGCCGGCGGTCGTGCAGTCGCTGAGCGAACCCGACCCGGACAGTGTGCAGGAGCAGGCGCGTCGTGCAGCCGCCGAGGCGGCAGAACGCGAGCTGCAGCAGCAGGTGGAAGCCGCCTGGCAGAATGGGCGCGAAGCGGGCCTGCAGGAAGCGCGTGCCGCGCAACAAGCCGAGACCGAGCGTATCGGCATGGATGCCCGCGCGCATTGCGACCGGCTGTTGAAGAATCTGCAGGAGGGCCTGCAGAGCCTTGAAGGGCAGCTCGCCGACCGGATTCTGGCGCTGGCGCTGCAGTTCGGCGAACAGATCGCCTGCCGCCAGCTTCATTCGGTGCCTGACAGTATCTGCGACGTGCTGGCCGATGCTATTCAGCATCTGGGCCGGCAGTACCGTTGCTTCGATGTGAATGTGCATCCTGAAGATGCCGAGACTGTTGCCCATTGGCTGGACCTGCACCATCCGGGCATGACGGTGAAGGTGGTGCCCGATGCCGCCATCAGCCGTGGCGGTTGCGTGCTGAACACTGGCGCGATGCATGTCGATGCCTCACTGGAAACCCGCATCCGGCGCGCCTATGCCGGCATGGGCACCGAGCCGGCTGCCGACGCCGCGGGCCGCACCGAAGCCTCCCCTGCCCCATCGGGCACGGCGCGTGAAACGCGACAGGCGCAGAACGCACGGCACGAGGATGTTGCCGCGAGCGCAGAAACCGATGTCGATGCCGAGGATGGGCGGGCGCCATGAATCTGCGCGAAGGATTGTCGGGTTTCATCGACAACTGCCAACTGCTGGCTTCGCATCTGCAGCCGGTAGCCACCGAAGGCCGTCTGGTGAAAGCCTCGGGGATGGTGGTGGAAGCGGCGGGCCTGCGGCTGCCGATCGGTTCGCTGTGCAAGCTGATGCAGCCCGATGGCGGGCACGTCGAGGCCGAAGTGGTGGGCTTTGCCAACGGCCACAGTTTTCTGATGCCGGCGGCCGACACCAGCGGCCTGTCGCCCGACACCCGTGTGCTGCCGCTGGAGCCCGCGATCAAGCGCCCCGGCCTGGGCGTGCGCAGCCACCCGTGGCGCCGCAGTTCCGATCAGATGCGTCACCTGCCGATCGGCCCAGGTGTGCTCGGGCGCGTCCTGGATGCCAATGGCGTACCGATGGACAATCTCGGTCCGCTGACCCAGGTCGAGAACCGGCCGATCCACGGCCGGCCGATCAATGCGATGGAGCGCGAACCGATCCGCAAGCCCCTCGATACCGGGGTGCGCGCGATCAACGGTCTGCTGACCATCGGGCGCGGTCAGCGCATCGGCCTGTTTGCCGGCGCCGGTCTGGGCAAGAGCGTGCTGCTGGGCATGATGGCGCGCTACACCAATGCCGATGTGATCGTGGTCGGGCTGGTGGGCGAGCGCGGACGCGAGATCAAGGAATTTCTGGAAGACATCCTCGGCGACGCGGACCGCAGCCGTACCGTGGTGGTGGCTGCGCCCTCCGATACGCCGCCGATCTTCCGGATGCAGGGCGCGAGCTATGCGACGGCGATTGCCGAGCATTTCCGCAACCGGGGCAAGCATGTGCTGCTGCTGATGGATTCGCTGACCCGCTATGCGATGGCCGCCCGCGAGATTGCGCTGTCGATCGGCGAATCACCGGCAACCAAGGGCTATCCGCCCTCGGTCTTTGCCCGCCTGCCCGCCCTGCTGGAACGCACCGGCATGGGCGCCAATGGCATGGGCTCGATCACGGCCTTCTATACCGTGCTGGCCGAAGGGGATGACCAGAACGATCCGGTGGCGGATTCCTCGCGCTCGTTCCTGGACGGCCACATCGTGCTGACCCGTGCACTGGCCGATGCCGGCCACTATCCGGCGATCGACATCGAGCAATCGATCTCGCGGGTGATGACGGCCGTGACCGACACCGCTCAGCAGAAACTCGCACGCGAACTCAAATCCCTGTGGTCTGCCTACCAGCGCAGCCGCGAACTGATCACCATCGGCGCCTATTCGCCCGGTTCCGATCCGAAGATCGACCGGGCCATCGAGTTGCTGCCGGCGATCGAGGCTTTTCTTTGTCAGGACGTGAACGATCCCACCACCCTGCCCGCCACGGTACAGCAGATGCGGGCACTGCTGGATCAGGTCGAGGCGCCGGCGCGCGAGGCAGGTGCACGATGAAGCAGGCACTGGAACTGGCGGTCGAGAATTATCAGCGACTGCGGGACGAGGCGGCCGGTGAGTTGCAGCAGGCACAGAAGCAGCTGACCGCGCTGCGCAACACTTTGAGCACCCTGGAGAACTATCGCCTCGAGCAACAGCAGCGCCGCCGCAGCTCGGCCGACACTGCCCGTCGGGTGACGGCGCTGCATCTGGAAAGCCGCTTCGCCGGCACGATCGAGCAGGCGATCGAGCAGCAGCGACTGAACGTGCAGCAGGCCGTTGCGCGGCTGGAGCAGAAGCGCATGGCGCTGCTCGCCTGCCAGAAGAAACTGAAAGCCGTGGAAATGATCATCCGGCAGCGCGCCCAGCGGCAGGCGATGCGCGCCGCCCGGCAGGAGCGACTGGCCACCGACGAGCAGGCCGCCATCCGCCACCTGCAGAAACTCAAGGCTGTCCATGCCGCACCTCAGATTCATTTGGAAACCAACAGCGTGATGTCATGAAAAGCACTTCAAACGTCAACGCAGCACAGGCACCGTCGACGGGCGCGCTGTCGTCCAGACTCCAGGTGCGCATCCGGACCGGACAGGAGCAG
>JBHADS010000402.1:0-2603 GCA_041855185.1 Lautropia sp.
ACCTGGGCTGCGCCACCGGCCACCCGTCCTATGTGATGAGCTCGTCCTTCGCCAACCAGACGCTGGCCCAGATCGAGCTGTGGACCCGTCCGAACGACTACGAAGCCGGCAAGGTCTATGTGCTGCCGAAGCACCTGGACGAGAAGGTTGCCCGTCTGCAGCTGGCCAAGCTCAACGCCGAGCTGACCAAGCTGACGCCGGAGCAGGCCGCCTACATCGGCGTGCCGGTCGAAGGCCCGTACAAGCCCGACACCTACCGCTACTGATCGGCTGCGGCCGGGGCCATGCCTCGGCCCGTGCAGCGAGCCGCACCGGGCAGCGAAACCCGCCCGGAATGCACATCCTGCCGGGCCGGTGCCTGCGCCGGCCTCTGCCGTGCGGCATCCGACGGCACCGGCAGCCGGGCACCCGCCGGGCATCGACCCCGGCGCTGTCCGGTATTGGCCGGCCGACACCGGCCCGCCGGCATCCCCCAGCTCCCAGCCGCACGCACCGCAACCTCCGGCATCCGCTGACCGGAACCGACCCGCATGTCCACCTCCCCCTCCTCGTACTCCGCTCTCCGCCCCGTCCGCGCCGATGTCGCGCTGGTCGAGCGCGGGCTGGTGCGCTCCCGCACCCTGGCCCGTCGGCTGATCGAGGCAGGCGCGGTACTGACGGACGCGCAGGGTGGCGAAGTCCCGGTCCAACGCGCCTCGCAGCCGATCCATCCCGATCAGCAGCTGCGCGTGCAGGATTCGGAAACCGCCCGCTATGTCTCGCGTGGCGGCAACAAACTGGAAGCTGCCCTGCACCGCGCCGGAATCGATTGCGACGGCCTCGATGCACTCGATGTCGGCATGTCCACTGGTGGCTTCACCCATTGCCTGCTCGCCCACGGCGCCCGGCAGGTGCTGGGCATCGAAGTCGGGCACGGCCAGCTCGACCCTCTGCTGCAGAGCGACCCCCGCGTCCTCTGTCTCGAACACACCCACATCCGCGATGTCGAACTGTCCGCGCTGCGCCTGCCCGACGGCAGCTCGCCCGGAAACGGCTTCGCGCTGATCGTGGTCGATCTGTCCTTCATCGCCGCCAGCCAGCTGCTGGGGCAGCTCGCCGCACTGGCCCGCCCCGGCGGCCGCCTGGTCTGCCTGATCAAGCCGCAGTTCGAGCTGGGTCCGGATGCCCGCAACAAACAGGGCATCGTCCGCCGTGGCGCCGATCTCGATGCGCTGCAGACCCAGGTCTCGGATGCCGCCCGGCAGGCCGGCTGGCACGTCGATGACTGGCAGCCTTGCGCAATCACCGGCGGTGATGGCAATCAGGAATATTTTCTGGTCGCAACCCGGCAGCCGGCCCTCCCAACCGGGCACTGAAGGCCCACGCCAGGGCGACCGCATCTTCCCGCTCCTCCATTCCGAACCCCGAAGAACGATGACCGCTTCCAGCCCATCCTCCCCGACCCCGGACACGGCCGCCCGCAACGTCGGCCTCAGTTTCGAGTTCTTCCCGCCGGCCACCGATGCCGGCGCCGAGAAGCTGCTCGGCGTCCACCAGAGCCTCAAGACGCTGAATCCCGAATTCTTCAGCGTGACCTTCGGCGCCGGTGGCAGCACCCAGGCGCGCACCACCGGCACCGTGGCAGCCATCGCCGCCAGTGGCTCGAAGGTTGCCCCGCATCTGTCGTGCATCGGCGCCACCCGTGACAGCATCGTCCAGATGCTCGACGACTATCGCGCCCAGGGCATCCGTCGCATCGTCGCGCTGCGCGGCGACCTGCCCTCCGGCTCGATCAACCGGGGCGATTTCCGCTACGCGGCCGATCTGGTCCAGTTCATCCGCGAGCACAGCGGCGACTGGTTCCACATCGAAGTGGCGGCCTACCCCGAAATGCATCCGCAGGCCAGCTCGCCGGATGCGGATCTGCAGAATTTCATCGCCAAAGTGCAGGCCGGCGCCAATTCGGCCATCACCCAGTATTTCTACAACCCCAACGCCTACTTCGATTTCGTCGAGCGCGTCCGGGCAGCCGGTGTCGACATTCCGATCGTGCCCGGCATCATGCCGATCCTGAACTACACCCAGCTCGCCCGCTTCTCGGACAGCTGCGGCGCCGAAATCCCGCGCTGGATCCGTCTGCGTCTGGCGGCCTTCCACGACGATGTGGATTCGCTGCGCGCCTTCGGCCACGACGTGGTGGTGGAACTCTGCGAAACCCTGATCGCCGGCGGCGCCCCCGCCCTGCACTTCTACACCATGAACCAGGCCGCGCCCTGCGCGTCGATCTGGCAGGCTCTGCAGAAAGCCTGAAAAAATCACGACACGGGCACCGCCCGTCAGCCCGGGCCGGCCGGCACTGTCCGGCCGTCGCCCCTGGACTTGGCCCCTCGAAAGCGGCTGGATAAGATCAAATCCCTTCCGAGGACTCTCCGCAGTCACGGAAGTCTTGATTCGTTGCCGCGCCGGTGTGCTTCATGCACACCGGCCGCCACCTCGGAGCTTTAAGCCTTGTCCACCGTTCTCGATCAGCCCAATCGAGCAACTCCCTCCATGACGGCCAACCGCCGCTATCGGATTGCCGTCCAGGATCTGCGGCTGAACATGTTCGTCGTAGAGCTGGACAG
>JBHADS010000403.1:0-7084 GCA_041855185.1 Lautropia sp.
ATGTCGAAAGCGCGGCCGGGGTGCAGGCCGGCGGTCGCACTGGCCTGGTTGCACTGACCGTGGCGGTGCTGTTCCTCGCAGCCCTGTTCTTCTCGCCGCTGGCCGGCATGGTGCCCAAGTACGCGACGGCACCGGCTCTGCTGTTCGTCGCCTGTCTGATGCTGCGTGATCTCAGCGATGTCGACTGGCAGGAAAGCACCGAGGCCGTGCCGGCGGTGATCACCGCGCTGGCCATGCCCTTCACCTATTCGATCGCCAACGGTCTGGCGCTGGGTTTCATCGCCTACGCCATGCTCAAGCTGCTGACCGGCCAATGGCGCAAGGTCCATCCGCTCACCTGGGCGATCGCCGTGCTGTTCCTGATCCGCTTCGTCTGGCTGGGCGCCGGGCATTGAGCCTCCGCTCGATCCTCGGGGGCAGACCGGAGCGGGGAGGCTGAGGGGCGCCAAGGATGGCTGCTGCATGAGGATATGCGGAATGTTCATCGAAACCCGTTTCCCATCGCCTGCCGGGGCTTGCGAAAGCGCAACAGTGATGCCAGTATCCGGATCGATTCGAGTCAAGCCAGTGTCGATATCCGACGATGATGCTGGATCACCGATCACCGATCACCGATCACCGATCACCGATCACCGATCACCGATCACCGATCACCGATCAGCATGCCGTCCGTTCCGGTATTCCGGCCCTGCCTTGCAGGGGACTCGACCTCTTCCTCTCTTACTGGAGTTGAATCAAGATGATCAAGACCTTCGTCCGTGGCCTCGGTGTCGTGGCCCTCTCGCTGGCAGCACTGGGTGCCCAGGCGCAGGAAACGCTCTCGGTGGGTGCCACACCGGTTCCGCACGCCGAGCTGCTGGAGTACATCAAGCCGGCGCTGAAGAAAGAAGGCGTCGAGCTGCAGGTGCGTGTATTCAACGACTACGTGCAGCCGATCCAGGCCACGGTCGACAAGCAGCTGGATGCCAACTTCTTCCTCCACCGCCCGTACCTCGATTCCTTCAACAAGGAGCACAAGACCAACATTGTGCCGGTGCCCAACGCCGAAGTGCACGTGGAGCCTTTCGGCATGTATTCCCGCAAGGTGAAGGCGCTGGACGAGATCAAGGAAGGCGCCACCGTGGTGATCCCGAACGATCCCTCCAATGGTGGTCGGGCGCTGCTGCTGCTGGAAAAAGCCGGTCTGATCAAACTGAAAGACCCGAGCAACCTGCTCGCCACCTCGCGTGATCTGGCGGCAAACCCCAAGAAGCTGCAGTTCCGCGAGCTGGACGCCGCCTTCCTGCCGCGTGCGTTGGACGATGCCGATCTGGCCCTGATCAACACCAACTACGCGCTGGCCGCCGGTCTGATGCCGACCCGTGACGCGCTGGTGCTGGAAGGCGCTGATTCTCCCTACGTCAACATCGTCACTGCCCGTCCGGACAACGCCGAGTCGGCCGCCATCGCCAAGCTGATGAAGGCGCTGCGCTCGGATGATGTCAAGCAGTTCATCGCGAAGAAGTACAACGGCGCCATCGTGCCGGCCTTCTGATCGATGCCGGTCCTGGCCCCGGCCCCGCTTCGGTGGGGCCGATGGGTCCGTGCGGAGGCCGAGCAGGAGCGCTGCTGCCGGTTTTTGCACGCGCAGATTAGACGCACACTTGGAGGTGAAAGTCCTCGTGAAAGCTGAGTACGGCGAGTGAAGTGGCGCTCAACCGCATAAGGGTGGCGAATGTTGGGAGGAAGTGCGAAGAGTAAGTCGTGAGCCAATGGGCAAGACGAGCTGCTCGGTGTGGGTCCACGTATCGGATAGTGTGGGAGGGAGGCTGCCATAAGGTGGCTCCCTATCTCAATCTGGCGAAGGGGGGCCGGAGAATCCGGGTGGCGCTACCGAGCCAGCCTCCTGATGCCGTCCGAAAACACCTGAAAGCTGCGTGATCGGGTTCGGGATGCGTCAAGCAGTTTGCCCAGGCGGCGGGCAGCGTCGTGCTTCTGGAAACTGTCGATTTTCCGTTCCAGTTCGTGTGAAGGCTTCTGGCACTGGTCGGGGTCTGGAAAGCGCTTGATCAATGATTTAATGGATTTCTTGTCGGCAGGATAGGCGGCGGCCAGCGCTTCTTCGTCGGCGAGGTACCAGGACTCCAGTTCCTGGCAAACGAGGCGGATGAGTGCTTCGCGGCCATTGTCATGGCAGAGTTTGCTGAGACGGGATTTCAGCGTGAGGCAATCGGCGTTGTCATTGTCCCTGACGATGACGAAGCGTACGCCGGGCTCACGCCAGGCTTTCAGTTTGGCTGGTATGCTGCGGTCGAGGTCGGATTTTCCTTCGTGCGGAACAAGCTGGAAGTGCTGTCCGTTAACCCAGCCGGGGATGAGCCGTGGCAGGTATTCGGCCAGCAGGACTTGCATCGAGGGTTCTTCCAGCAGGAAGATGACACGGCCGCTCACGAGTTCAGCCCTTCAAACAATCCCTGTTTCCAGAGATAGCCCGCCAGATCGCCCGCTTCGAAGAGGGAGCGTAGGTTCTCGCTGTCGCTTGCGTGAGTGATGGTGGTGAAACCTTCGGTCTTTTTTAGACAGTAGATTTCTTCGAGTTTAAGTGCGTTGAGGAAGTCTGGTGAATGGGTGGATACGAAGACCTGGCCGCCACGCCGTGCATAGGCGCGAAATTCTTCGGCGAGTTCGGGAAGCAGCGTGGGGTAGAGCTGATTCTCGGGTTCCTCGACGGCAAGCAGAGGGAAAGGTTTGGGATCATGCAGCAGAATCAGATAGGCAAACATCTTGATGGTGCCATCTGATACGAAGCGGGCTATGAAGGGGTCGTGAAAACTGCCATCCTGAAAGCGCAGAACCAGTCTGCCGTCCTCTGTCGGCTTTGCTTCGATATGACTGACGCCGGGAACGCGGCGTTTCATGGCATCGAGCACTTCGTCAAAACGCGTACGGTGATATTGGTACAGGTACTGGGCCACCTGCGCTAAGTTTTCGCCACGGGTGGACAGATGTTCGGCGTAACCTTCTTCAACGCTGGGTCGCGCCTCTGCAATATGAAAATCGGAAATCTGCCAGTGCTCGATCAGGCTGCGAAACTCTGCAACCACCCGGAAATCCTTGAATTGCCCCAGCCCCTTGATGGCCAGCACATCGGGTTCATCCAGATTGAATTCCGCACGCTGTTCGGTGGCGTCTTCTCCCCCGTACTGCTGTTCATTGGTGATGGCAGTGCCTTTGCCTTTGGAAAAGTCGACGAAGTGCCAGGGGCGTCCACGTTGCCCTCTGCGGAACTTCAGCACTTCACGTTCGATAACCACTCGGCCATTTTTTTCGTCGATGGCGAGATCGTAGGTGGCAAGGCGCCCGCCAGACTCCCGAAACTTGAGTTCGATCTGGATGGGGCCTGTTGCGCCACGGCTTTTCAGTTCGCGCATGGACCCTCGGCGTGCAACGGCTTTGCCAACGTTGTGTGCCAGCGCGTCTTTCAGGAAGGAAAATACGTCAAAGAGCGTGCTCTTGCCGGTACCGTTGGCGCCTACCAGAACGACCAGGCGGGGTAGTCCGTCCATGTGGACGTGTCGAAAGGCGCGGTAGTTGCGGATTTCTATGGATTCGATTTGCATGGGACTGCCGCTTGTTTGCGATGTCGTGAAAGGCAAGCCGTGGCTTTTCGATATCGCATGATACTGGCGGATTTTAGCCGTGGCCTACCTACGGTGACGCCGGCATCTGATTGGGGCGGGAGAGGGCCGCTACGAGACTCCTCCGATATGAAGAGGTATCAGGCTTTCCTGTCCTTGCGCTTGCCGGCTGATGCTGCGGCAGCATTCTTTCGCCGTGGCTTGGCTTCCACCTTCACCACGACGGTCTGCGCCAGCCCGCGCAACAGGAAACGGCCCTCGGCATGAACCTTCTGCTGCAGGGCCTGGGCGCAATCCAGCGCGACGGCCTGCGTCAGCGCTTCCACACTGTGCGCCATCGGATGTCCGATCGAGGCCCGGATATAGGCCGACAATGAGGCCGCGTCCAGGAAAGCAGCCTTGCCCTTGTAATGGACGACGATCGTTGAACCTGGCAACGGGTTCTGGGTGCT
The DNA here is from genome assembly GCA_041855185.1 of Lautropia sp. Lineage (GTDB taxonomy): Bacteria > Pseudomonadota > Gammaproteobacteria > Burkholderiales > Burkholderiaceae_E > Lautropia. The sequence continues at coordinate 4,070 of JBHADS010000403.1, forward strand.
GGGACACAGCTCAGGCAGCTCCAGCACATGGGCCTGGTGGGTGTCCAGGGCCGGGTTCGGATTCGGGACGCAGACGATGGGCGCCTTGTTCCACGGCGAGACGAAGGCCGATGGGCGTCCCGATGAGTCTGCGTGCGCGGCGGCCCTGTGCTTGTGGCGCGCTTTGCACGCTTCGGCGTGCTTGTCCTTGCCCGCTTTTCTGGCCTTGTCCTTGTCACCCTTGTCGTGCTTGCCCTTGGCACCTTCCTTGCCGGGCCTGGTCGATGCCTGCACATCGAGCAGTGCTCTGGGGGCCGCCAGCGACATCGGCAAGGGGGCCGCGATCGGCGCGGGGGAACCATCCGGTCTGACACCAACCGATTCACTCAGTGCGGCCGCCAGCACCGCTGCAACGAGCGGCGGCGGTTCGGCGCCTCCCAGCTCGGTGAGGCCGCTGCTTGTGTTGGCCGGGATGCTTGCCGGGGTCTGGGCCGGTGCCTGAGCGGCCGATGGGCCGGCCAACGGGGCTGGCGGCGTTGCTTCGCCTGTTTTGTCTACAGCCTGGCCGGAGCTGTCTTTCGCTGGAGATGTCCTGGGGGCAGAGGCTTTGGAGCGCTTGGTGGCAATACGGCTGGTGCTCATGGTCTTCGGTCTCATCGGGCGGGAGGAAGAGGGGGCATCGTTGCCGGCCTCCGGGTCTGCCGCTGACAACGGCAGCTCGCTCGGCACGACGACGGTCAGCGGTGCGCTGGTGGCATCAGCATAAATGATCTTTTCTTGCCGAGCGGGACATGGGGTTTAGCGCCTGTCCTGAACATGCTCGTCCCGTGTTGATCACCTCCACCGGGGCTGGCACGCAGCCGCGTGCCGTCGAGGCGGCTGGCCCGGCGTCGTAGACTTCCCCGTCAAGTCGTCCAGCAGAAATCAGCGACTTGGGGTTGAAAACACTCTGGGCAGCAGTACGACCGGCTTGGCCACATCAGGGTGGGCAAATACATCAGGGCAAGATTGCCGGCTTGTCCGGCCGGCGCAGTGCCAGAATAGCGTACTGGGTGAATCCTGTATTCATGATTCAGAATTCTGGGTCCGGTACCCAGTACCCGGTTCGATGGCGGCAATGATCTACGCACGTTCCCAAAACCTTCCCTCCACAAATCCCTCCCCAAGGCGCCAACCTTGCTGCTTCGCTCGCCCTCGGGCTCGAGGTCAGGCCTGTGGAACGGATCGTGGTTCATGCCTGTTGTTCCGGCCGCTCCGAGCTTGGGCTCAGATCCTTGTCGCCATGGTTACAGCCAGCCCACCTTGCGGAAGCGGCGGAACAGCAGCAGGGCCACACCGATCATCAGCAGCAGGGCGCTCGGGTAGCCCCAGTGCCACTTCAGCTCGGGCATGAATTCAAAATTCATACCCCAAATGCCGGCGAAGGTGGTCATCATGGCGAAGATGGCGGCCCAGGCGGCCAGTTTCTTGCTCACCTCGCTCTGCTCAAGGCTGATCAGCGACAGGTTGACCTGAGTCGCCATCGAGATGTTGTCGCGCAGTACCTCCAGCGACAGCATGATCCGGTGCAGATGGTCGTGTACGTCGCGGAAATAGTCCTTCAGCTCGCTGCCCAGTGCCGGGGCTGCCCGTCCGCCATAGAGTCGGAACAGCGCTTCGTCCATCGAGGGGGGCAGCGAGTGACGCAAATCGGCCACATCCTGCTTCAGCTCGTGCAGGGTCAGCATCGTCTTGCGGGACGGCACTTCCTGGAACAGCTGCGACTCCACCGCCTCAAGGCGCAGCTCCAGCTCATCAACGATCGGGAAATAGCGATCGACGACGGCATCGGTCAGGGCGTACAGCACGAAGGCGGGGCCGAGGCGCAGCAGATCGCTTTCGCGTTCAGCTCGTGCCCGGACATCAGCGAAACCTTTCTTTACGTTATTGCGGATCGACAGCACGAATCGCTCGTGCGTAAATAAGAACAGATCACCGTACTGGATCGCGCTTTCGTGGCGTTCGGCCACCTTCAGCGAGACGAACAGCAGCTGGTCGTATTCCTCGACCTTGGGGCGCTGGCCTCCGTGCAGTGTGTCTTCGACCGCCAGATCGGGCAGATCCAGAATGCGCTGCATCTGCAGAACCTGTTCAGGTTCCGGGTCTTTCAGCGAGATCCATACGAAAGTGCCGGGTGAGGCCAGGGCGCTGGGAATCTGCTCGACAGAGATGTCGGCCTCGCGTTTGCCCTCTCGGTAGACGGCGCAATTGATCAGCATGATGGTCGGTGGTCTTGAGAAATCCCCTGAGCCGGATGAGAACAGGACGTGGAATGATTCATATTAAAATGTCTTATCATCCCTACCCAGTTTCCGGCATACCCCGGAGTATAGGAGCTAGGTTTCCGGCATGAAATCTGTAATTCGATCCCGTTGGCTGCCTTTGCTGGCAACCGCTTTTCTGTTGACTGGCTGTGACATGGTTCTGCTGAATCCGTCCGGCTACATCGCCCTGCAACAGCGGGATCTGATCTACATTTCCACCGGGCTGATGCTGCTGATCATCGTCCCGGTCATCTTCCTGACCCTGCTGTTTGCCTGGCGCTATCGTGCCGGCAACGTCACGGCCCGCTACGAGCCCGACTGGCATCACTCCACCAAGATCGAGGTGGTGGTCTGGACGATTCCGATCATCATCATCCTCATCCTGGGCACGATCACCTGGATCACCACTCACAAGCTCGACCCCTTCCGTCCTCTCGAAGAGATCGAGGCTGGGCGTCCGGTGCCAGCCGGTGTCGAGCCGCTCGAGATCGAAGTGGTGGCGATGGACTGGAAGTGGCTGTTCATCTACCCGAAAGAGGGCATTGCGCTGGTCAACGAGGCTGCCGCGCCGGTCGATCGTCCGGTCCGCTTCAAGATCACCTCCACCTCGGTGATGAACTCCTTCTTCATTCCGGCGATGGCGGGCATGATCTACGCCATGCCGGGCATGGAAAGCCAGCTCAATGCCGTCATCAACAAGGCCGGCACCTATGATGGCCTGTCGGCCAACTAC
>JBHADS010000404.1:0-2688 GCA_041855185.1 Lautropia sp.
GCAGCGAGGCGAGCAGCACGCCGCCGATGACCCCTTCTTCCGTTCTGGCCGATGCGGGCAGCGGGGTGCTTCGTGCTCCGCCCAGCAGGGTGGCACAGAGCCGCTGCAGCACGTCCGAGCTTTGCACGACCAGGAGGAACCAGGTGAGCAGCAGGAGGGTGCGCCCTTCGTAGCCGGGGATGTCCAGCGCCAGCAGCGCCGGCACGCAGGACAGACAGTAGACGGCGATCATCAGCCCCCATTGCACGGAGGCGTTGCGCACCAGGAACTGCCGGGGATCGTTACCGAGGGTGGAGAGGATCGGCAGCAGCAGGAAGCCGTAGACCGGAATGAAGATCGAGAACAGCTCGTACCACTCGATCGCCACCAGCCAGTACTGGAGCGGCAGCACCAGATAGAAGGCGGTCAGCAGGGCCAGATGGTCATCGGGCCGGGTAGGGGCCAGCGTCAGGAACTCGCGCAGCGCAAAGAAGGACAGCAGCAGGAACAGGCACACCACGGCCACGTGCCCCAGGGCCAGCGCCGCGCCCACCACCAGCAGCATCAGCCACCAGGCTTTGATGCGGGCGTTCAGCGGGTCGACGAGCGCGTGCGGGGTGTGGAAGCCGATCCGCCATTTCAGCAGCAAGCCGATCGCCGAGGCGGCCAGCAGCAGCCCGAGAATCGGGAGGTGATGCAGGATCGGTGCGTGCTGCTCCATCTCATTGGCCCCGGTTCGGATTCAGCAGGAGCAGCGCCTGACGGGCGCGCTGCAGGTACTCGTCCTTGGACTCGCCCTCCCGCCAGGGCAGTGGCGAACCGAAGGTGACGGTGCACAGCAGCGGCAGCGGAATCACCTGCCCCTTGGGCATCACGCGTTGCAGGTTGTCGAGCCAGACCGGCACGAATTCCACCTGTGGATAATCATGGGCCAGATGATAGAGGCCGGCCTTGAAGGGCTGCAATCCGTCGCCGGTGTTGCGGGTGCCTTCCGGAAAGAGGATCAGCGAGTCGCCCTGGTCGAGCGCCTGCCGCAGCGGTTGCAGCGCCTGGATCGCCATCTGCTTCTTCTGCTCGCTATCCAGACTGTGCTGCGGGCTGCGCTGCACCAGCACGCCGTTGAAGACTTCGCCGATCAGGAAGCGGCGCAGCCGGGAGGCGTGCCAGTAATCGGCACCGGCCACCGGACGGGTGCGCCGGCGCAGCGCTGGCGGCAGCGAGGCCCACAGCAGCAGAAAGTCGGTATGGCTGGCGTGGTTGGCGAAGTAGACCCGTTGGCGGGCCTGCGGGGCGCAGCCCATCCAGAAGCTGCGAACCCCGGTGATGCCCTTGGCCAGTCCCATCAGGCCATAGCCGGCCAGCGCAGCGGCCAGGGGGCGCCGGGGCGGGGCGGCTGCGTGCGGTTCGGCGGAGGACGGCGGCATGGTCATGGAGGCACCCGGCAGACACGTGGGCGGTCGACGCCGGGCGGCCCCTGGGCGGCCGCTGCGGCTGTCCACCGGTCTGCCATCCCGTCTGCGACGGGATGGCGGTATGTCCGCGATCTTCGCACCCCGGCATCGGCCGGCAAGTCGGCGCAGGCTGCACGGATGCCGAAGGGGGCGCCAACGGCGTCCCGATCGAAGGGCGGCTCAGATATCGAATTTGACACCCTGAGCCAGTGGCAGCTCACGCGAATAGTTGACTGTATTGGTCGCGCGCCGCATATAGGCTTTCCAGGCATCGGAGCCGGACTCGCGGCCGCCGCCGGTTTCCTTTTCGCCACCGAAGGCTCCACCGATCTCGGCGCCGGATGTGCCGATGTTGACGTTGGCGATGCCGCAGTCGGAGGCCGCGAGGAAACGCTCGGCTTCGCGCAGATCGGTGGTGAAGATGGCCGAGGACAGCCCTTGCGGCACATCGTTCTGCAGGGCGAGCGCCTCCTCGAAATCCTCGTAGCTCAGCACGTAGAGAATCGGCGCGAAGGTCTCGTGTCGCACCGTGTCGGTCTGGGCCGGCATGTCGACGATGGCGGGCTGCACATAGTAGGCATCGGGGGCGCGCTCGGCGTCGACGCGCTGGCCGCCGACCAGCAGCTTGCCGCCCTCGCGCTGCGCGGCGCTCAGCGCCTGCTCGAAACGCTCGAAGCTGTCGCGGTCGATCAGCGGGCCGACCAGGGTGCCGGCGTCGAGCGGACTGCCGATCGGCAGCCGGGCGTAGGCGGCGCACAGCCGCTCCAGCAGTTGTGCCTTGATGCTGCTGTGCACGATCAGTCGCCGGGTGGTGGTGCAGCGTTGACCGGCCGTGCCGGCGGCAGCAAAGGCGATGCCGCGCAGCGCCAGATCGAGGTCGGCACTGGGGGCGACGATGACGGCGTTGTTGCCGCCCAGCTCCAGCAGCGAGCGGCCGAAGCGCTGGGCCACGCGAGGGCCGACCTCGCGGCCCATCCGGGTGCTGCCGGTGGCCGAGATCAGGGCGAGCTTCGGGCTGTCGACCAGGATCTCGCCCAGGCTGCGGTCACCCAGCACCAGTTGGCAAAGATGCTCAGGCGCCTGGCCGAAGCGCTTCAGCGCGCGCTCGAACAGCGCCTGGGTGGCCAGAGCGGTCAGCGGCGTCTTTTCCGAGGGCTTCCACAGGACGGCATCGCCGGCGACCAGCGCCAGCGCTGTGTTCCAGGCCCAGACAGCCACCGGAAAATTGAAGGCGGTGATCACGCCGACCAGACCGAGC
>JBHADS010000405.1:0-3586 GCA_041855185.1 Lautropia sp.
CAGAACTTCCGCTTCCTGCACGTGTCCACCGACGAGGTCTATGGCTCGCTGGAGCCGAACGATCCCGCTTTCACCGAGACCACGCCCTATCAGCCGAACAGCCCGTATTCGGCCAGCAAGGCCGGTTCTGACCATCTGGTGCGTGCCTATTTCCATACCTACGGCATGCCGGTGCTGACCACCAACTGCTCGAACAACTACGGGCCCTATCACTTCCCCGAGAAGCTGATTCCGCTGGTGATCACCAATGCGCTGGCCGGCAAGAACCTGCCGATCTACGGCGATGGCAAGAACGTGCGCGACTGGTTGTTCGTCAAGGATCACTGCAGCGCCATCCGTCGCGTGCTGGAAGTGGGCAAACCGGGCGAAACCTACAACGTCGGTGGTCACAACGAAAAGACCAACATCGACATCGTTCGCCAGATCTGCAAGTTGCTCGACGAGATGAAACCGGATGCAGCCGGTTCCTACGAGCGTCTGATCACCTTCGTCAAGGATCGTCCGGGCCATGATCGCCGCTATGCGATCGACGCGGCCAAGATCGAGGCCGAGCTGGGCTGGCGTCCGGCCGAAACCTTCGAGACCGGCATCCGCAAGACGGTCCGCTGGTATCTGGACAACCAGGACTGGGTTGCCAATGTGCAGTCGGGCGCCTACCGCGAGTGGATCGAACACAACTACCAGGGCCGTACCGGCGAGGCCGGTGCCGCCAAGGCCTGACAGGAGAATACGGCATGAAAGGCATCATTCTGGCCGGCGGTTCCGGCACCCGGCTCTATCCGGTGACGCAGGCTGTCTCCAAGCAGCTGCTGCCGATCTACGACAAGCCGATGATCTATTACCCGCTGTCCTGCCTGATGCTGGCCGGCATCCGGGAGATCCTGATCATCTCCACCCCGCAGGACACGCCCCGCTTCGAGCAGTTGCTGGGTGATGGCAGCCAGTGGGGCATCGAGCTGTCCTATGCGGTGCAGCCTTCGCCCGACGGTCTGGCCCAGGCCTTCATCATCGGCGAATCCTTCATCGGCAATGACAGCTGCGCGCTGGTGCTGGGGGACAACATCTTCTATGGCCATGCGCTGGGCGAGGATCTGGCCCAGGCCGGCCGCCAGGAAAGCGGCGCCACCGTGTTCGCCTACCGGGTGCACGATCCGGAGCGCTACGGCGTGGTCGAGTTCGACGCCGAGGGCAAGGCGATCAGCCTGGAAGAGAAGCCGCTCAAGCCCAAGAGCCGCTACGCGGTGACGGGTCTGTACTTCTACGACAATCAGGTGGTGGACATCGCCCGCAGCCTGAAGCCTTCGCCCCGTGGCGAGCTGGAAATCACCGATGTGAACCAGCGCTATCTCGACGCCGGTCAGCTGCAGGTCAAGACCATGGGTCGGGGCTATGCCTGGCTGGACACCGGCACGCAGGAGTCGCTGATCGAGGCGTCGATGTTCGTGCGCACCATCGAGAAGCGCCAGGGGCTGAAGATCTGCTGCCCCGAGGAAGTGGCTTTCCGCAAGGGCTACATCACGGCCGAGAAACTTGCCGCACTGGCCGAACCGCTGAAGAAGAGCGGCTATGGCCAGTACCTGCAAACGATTCTGACTGAACGGATTTTCTGATGAAACGCATCGATACGGCACTGCCCGACGTTTTCCTGATCGAACCCAAGGTGTTCGGCGACAGCCGCGGCTATTTCTACGAAAGCTTCAATCAGCGCGTCTTCGACGAGCTGGCGGGAGAGCACGTCAGTTTCGTGCAGGACAATCAGTCGCGTTCGACCAAGGGCGTGCTGCGCGGGCTGCACTATCAGATCCAGCAGGCCCAGGGCAAGCTGATCCGGGTGATGGAAGGCGCGATCTTCGACGTGGCCGTCGACCTGCGCAAGGGCTCGCCCACCTTCGGCAAGTCGGCGGGCTTCATCCTGTCGGCCGAGAACAAGCGGATGGCCTGGATTCCGCCGGGCTTTGCGCATGGCTTCCTGGCTCTGGAGGACGGCACCACGGTGCTGTACAAGGCCAGCGATTTCTATGCGCCGGCCCACGAGCGTTCACTGCTCTGGAGTGATCCGGTGCTGAACATCGAGTGGCCGCTGGATCTGGTCGGTGGACTGGATGCGATCCTGGTGTCCGACAAGGACAAGGTCGGCAAGCCCCTGGCCGAAGCCGACGTGTACGCCTGAGATTGTCTTTTCTGACCCGGATCGTGCGAGCACGTACGCTTCGGGGCGTCGACGGGCAGGGCGGAACCTGCGTCTTTCGGGCACGGCCACGACCGTTTCGGAGCGTGTGCCGGCCTGCAGCGCACTGTTTCCGCCGTGCCCGTCTTTTTGTTGAGTTCAGTTGAGAAAAAACATGAAGTTCGTTGTCACTGGAACCACCGGCCAGGTGGGTTGGGAACTGATCCGCGCCCTGCAACCCTTGGGCGAGGTGGTGCCGGTTTCGATCGATGACCTGGACCTGACCGATGCCGACGCGACGCGCCGGCTGCTGGATCGGGTGCGTCCCGATGTGGTGGTCAACCCCGCTGCACATACGGCGGTGGACAAGGCCGAGTCCGATCCCGAGCAGGGGGCGCTGGCCAAGGTGCTGAACGCCGATGTGCCGGGCGTGCTGGGCGAGTGGTGCAAGCAGAACAACGCGCTGCTGGTGCATTACTCGACCGATTATGTCTTCAATGGCGAGGGCACCCACAAATGGCGTGAGGACGATGCCACCGATCCGCTGAATCACTATGGCGTGACCAAGCTGGCCGGCGAGCAGGCGATCGCCGCATCGGGGTGCCAGCACCTGATCCTGCGCACCTGCTGGGTGTATTCGCTGCACGGCGGCAACTTCCTGAAGACGATGGTGCGTCTGGCCCAGAGCCGTGATCATCTGAAGGTGGTGGGCGATCAGATCGGCGTGCCGACGCCGGCATCCTTCATCGCCGATGTCACCGCCCAGCTGATCCGCAGGCGTTCGGTCGACCCGCAGCTGGCGAACTGGTCCGGCATTCTCAATCTGGCCCCGTCGGGCGAGACCTCCTGGTATGGCTATGCCAAGGAAGGGCTGAGCTATCTGCACCAGATGACGGTGGCCGCCGGCGAGAACACCGGTGCGCGCCCGCGTCCGGAATGGCAGGTGCCGAAGCTGCCGACGATCGAGGCGATTCCGGCCAGCGCCTTCCCGGTGCCCAGCAAGCGGCCGAGCAACTCGCGGCTGGATCTGTCCCGCATCGAGCAGGTCTGGGGGCTGCGGATGCCGCCCTGGGACGAGCTGCTGCGCAGCGTGCTGCGCGACGCCTGATTGCAGCGGAACGCCGGAAATCGCCATCTGGCATTCGTCTGCTGTCTGGGCCCGGGGGGCGCTGTCCGGGATGGGAGAGATCCCTGATCGCCATCCGGGATAGCTGCGATGGGGCGGGCTACGGCTGCGGGCGTGCCTGCGCCCGCTCGGAGCCCTGCAGCATGTCGGCCAGCCCTTCCTGCAGGCTGTAGGGCGGCTGCCAGCCGAAGCGCTGGCAGAAGAGCTGGTTGTCGACCGCCAGTGAACCGGCCAGGCGCTGCCAGATGGCGTTCTTGCCGGCCAGTTTGGCGGCTCCGCCCAGCAGCGTCGTC
>JBHADS010000406.1:0-11160 GCA_041855185.1 Lautropia sp.
GATGCGCTCGTACTCGAAGATCAACGCGTCCTGGACCGCCTTGAGTTTGAAACCGTAGGCACGCTGCTCAAAGACGAAATCCAGGGCCAAGGCAGGCGTTGTCTTGCGACCGTGAAAAAGAAAACGATCTGGTTCACTGGCCACGTAAAGCTGCAGATTGCGTGTCAGTACACGCTCCAGCAATCGAAATGCGCCGATCAGATTCGTTTTTCCCGAGCCATTGGCACCGATCACCACATTGAGATCGCCAAGCGCGATCTCGGCACACGCTATGGATTTGAAACCCTCGATTCTGACCTTACGTAAGCCTCTCATCACGCCTCCTGCATCGGGCGAACCATATCAACAAGACCTTGGCAAGTACACAAGCAGATTGTAAAAAGCCTCGATAACTTGCATCACGCACTGCCCAATGCGTGCGGCATCACGACGCGTGAGCGTTAATCTCGACGTACCCGATCAACTCCGCCGAATAGCTGCCATCGCCATTCGCGGCCCCCTTGTGCTTCAGTTCCCGCTGCAGGGTCGGCTCGACGGCGTGGGTGAACAGGTCGTTCCGTTGCTCGGGCCGGAACAGCGGTGTGGCGGGCGGCGCTTGGAGGAACTTCTCGCACAGGCGCTCGACCGCTGGAACGCGCGTGCCGTCCTGCTTGACGGCGATGGGCTGCACCACCACGCGGCGCTCGCCCTTGCCAGCTGATGCTTCAACCATCCACAGCGACAGCAGCACCGGCTCGTCGACGTCGCCGGACACGGCGATGCCGACTTCCTCCGGCGGCACGCTGCGCCAGCGGCCCAACTCGTCCTGCACCAAGGGGTGATCCAAGCCCATCAGCTGCAGATCGTCCTGATTGGTGGCAGCTTCGCGGCTCAGGGTGAAGCGGGCGCGGCGCGTGCCTTCGACGGTGACGAGGTCGTAGGTCGCATCGTCCACCTTGACCAACTTCTGTTGGCGATCCGCGACCGCCGCTGAGAGAAAGCGCACCAACCGATCCAGACTGGACGACACGTCCGAGAAGGGCTTGTAGTCGTCGAGACTGAATCCGTCGAGGTCTTGGAACAGGTCGAACACCACCTGTCGCGCCTCGCGGGAGTTCGACAGCGCCGCCTCCAGCTCTACCTGCGTGCGCTTCAGCTCCGGGTCGGACAGTGCCTCCTGGTAAAGGCGGTCGTAATTCAAGCGTTCCGACAACTGGCCCAGAATCTGCGCGCGCAGGTCTTCGGCCACATTGCCCTGTTCATCCACCTTGCCGACCGTGCGCGCGATCTCGGTCAGCTTCTCGTCGAGCAGCAGGAAGATGCGGCCTTCGATGGTGTCCGACAGCACGAGGTTGTAGACCTGCGCGGTGTGGCTCTGGCCGTAGCGATGAATGCGCCCGATGCGCTGCTCCATATCCATCGGGTTCCACGGAAGGTCGAAGTTGAACAGGATACGCGCGAACTGCAGGTTGATACCTTCGCGCCCGGCCGCCGTGCAGACCAGTACGCGTGGGCCGTCCTTCAGGCGGAAACGCCGCTCCGCCGCCACCTTAGCGCCGTGGTCGCCGCCGCGCAGAACGGAGACTCCCTGACCAGGGAAGGTCTGCTCGATCTCGCGGGCGATCATGTCAACCGTGCCAAGGTAGGTGGCGAAGATCACGATCTTCTCATTCGGGTTCTGCCGCCACAGCATGCCCAAGCCGTCGAGCAGCTTTTGCATCTTGGTTTCCCGCTCTACCGGGAACACCCGCAGCAGGTCGCCGATGCGCAGGCGTTCCTCCGGAAGGTGCAGGTTCACCACCACCGACGCGGCTTCTTCCTCGTGCGAGGCCGAATATTCGCTGGCGTAAGGGTCGAAGGCCATTTCCAGCGCCTCTGCGTCCAGTTTCTTGACCAGCCGGTACTTGAGATCAGCCAGCACACGGTCTACCTCGCTGCGCCCGATGATGTCGCGTGCCAAGCCGAACTCCTCGTGGATCAGCTCGCGCGCCTCCTCGGTCAGGTGCTCGCGACCTTCGATGTCCAGTTCCTTGTCGCGCAGAAACGCTTCATGCAGCGTCAGCATCAGTAGGCGGCGCTTGAGCGTGCGGCGCACGGCCGCGAAGCTCGATGCCGCGATCTTCTGGAAGATCGCCATCAGGAAGCCCAGCGCGCGCCCCTGGTTGCCTTGGCGGCGCGCGAGGTCGAAGCCATCCTCTAGATACTCGCGTAGCTTTTCGTAGAACAACCGCTCGGCTTGGGCCATCACGAAGGATTCGGTGTGACCCCAACGCCGCGCGAACAGCGGCGAGCCATCGGGCTGACAGGCGTCCGCCTTGGTGCGACGGAACATCACCGTGTTGAGCCGGTGGCGCTCTTCCAGCATCTCCTCGGGGCTGCGGAACAGCGTCGGGTTCAGTAGCTGTACCAGCATCCAGAATTGAAAGTGATTGCCCTGGTGCGGTGTGGCCGACAGCAACACGAGGTCGCGAGAGTGATCTTTCAGCGCTTCGGCCAGCTTGTAGTTCTCGGTCTTACGCACCTTGCCGCCGGTTTTGTAGGCCGTGAGGTGGTGCGCTTCGTCGAACACCACAAGATCCCAGCGCGGCGCATCCAGCAGGCGCTTGATGCGCGCCGGGCGCTTCAAGGTGTCGATGCTGGCAATCAGCCGGTCGTGCTTAGCGAAGGCATTGGTCTTGCGGTCGGTGATGTCACCCTCGGAGCCGAACACCTCGAAATCGAGGTTGAACACTTCATTCAACTCGCGGTGCCAGTTATTGACAAGGCCCGCAGGCACCACCATCAAGGCCCGCGTCAGTTCGCCCCTGCTGGCCAGCTCGCGCAGAATCAGTGCGGTTTCGATGGTCTTGCCCAAGCCAACCTCATCGGCGATCAGGTAGCGCCGTGGTGAGGCCGTAGCGATGCGGTGCGTCAATACCACCTGATGCGGCAGCAGGTCGATCTTGGCCGATGTCAGGGCCGAGGCGCTTTCCATCACTGGCAATGCGTGTGCCTCGTAGGAAAGCCATGCCTTGCGCGATCTCTCCAAGCCCCCGTCCACCGAACGCAGAACCCTCTCAGTGCGAGAGACTTCGGGCCGCAGTGAAACCACCGGCACCCTACGTTCGCCAACACCAAAAAAAACGCGCACATATCCGTCGCGCGCCGGATCGATGACAATCCCCTGACCGTATTCGTGGTGCGTGATACGTTCACCGGATTGAAACTGGATCTCTGCCATCACGCACGCCCTCAGGTGATCCGAACGTGAAACAAACCGGCTGGCCTGCTGTCCTTGCGCAACAGTATTTCCCGGGGATACTCATTGGCCTGCCCCCACAAGATGCGCCCCAACTCAATCTGATATCCGGGAGGGGTATGACACTGCCAGCACACCTCGTCCGTAACTGGATGCGTTCTGATTCGGTTGAAACCACCTGGCAGCCAGAACACCAGCGCCCCGTCACTTCCCCATTCGTCCTGAAACGACAGAATAGCAGGCTTGATCACATCGGCCAGCCATGCTTCCACATCGTCCGGCACCAGCAAGTCCAGGCTCCCATCCAGCCCCGCTACCACCAGCGTCCTGCCACCGTTGCTAGGCAGTTCCTCCGGCCACCTACCCGTTGCCCTCAGAAACTGGCGCAGACTCCACACTTCACCCGCTGTGCAGACCTGGTTACGTGCCTCCTCATCCCATACCCAACTTATGCCGCGCACTTGCCAGACTGGGTCGCATAATTGCCTCATTGGTCGTACTCCACATCATCAAACAGGGCGCCCTGTGAAGGTTGTGGTCCAAGGCTCGCAGTCCACGTGTTGTAGATCGCCGTAGCGCGTAAAGCAGCGTTACGGGTATCCCGATCTGGGCCATTACGTTGCAGCCATTCCAACAAGGGCTTGAGTGCGACATGAGGTTTGAAGTTCTCGTTCTTCAGCGTATCCAGAGCATTGATTCCGCTGTTATCGAAGCAGGCTCCAATCAGAACCAACGCCTGATCCAGATCGGCAGTGAGCTTACGCCGATGTTTACCCTGCCACTCACGAGCAAAATCCAATGCGTTTCTACGTGTGAACACACGCTTTGTCTCACTACACCACCCCCGCTCCACAAAGTCATCCGGTGTCATGACTGTGCCACGCAAGAACTTCTGCAACTGGTCACGTTGTAGCACCTCGGCTGAGCCAAAGGTTCTCAAAAATTGACGCGTCATAGGCTCCGCATTCACCGGAGGCGATTCCTGACTGTTGGACACCCCTTCATCAATCAGTTGGTTGATCCCAATCAACGCATCGCGTACGGAGATGGTTCGTCCTTCATCCACATACACCTTGCCGTAGTGACGCGAAAAATATTCCAGCGCCTTGCCCCGCCTGATCACCTGAAGGTCTGCTGCTGGTAGTCCGTCCTTGGCATGATTTTCCAGCATGGCCTGCAACTGACGCACGTCGGCCATCACCTCGCGCCGCATTCGGCCCCAGCTCACGGGCTTGGGTTCTTCGGTGCGCTTGCGGCAGACGTGGATGATGTCGTACTCGATGGTCTTGGAGCCGAACTCGCCTTCGCCCTTGGTTTCATCGGAGCGGATCGGGTAGGTCGCTTCGAGGTAATAGCCCGCATCGAACAGCGATTCCAGCACCGCCACCCACGGCTCGTCCTCGCTGTGGTGGAAAGTGAAGGCAAGGATGCCGCTGGGCTTGAGCGCCCGATGCGCCTCGCGCCAGCACTGGGTGAGCAGGCGCTGGTAGAAGCCGTCCGGGTCTTCCGGCTCGCGCGCGCGGTTGGCCACCGCCTCCAGCGACTTGGGCGTGTAATCGGCGCGGTAGTAGTCGGGATATTTGTCCTTCAGCGCGAGGCGCAGCCAGACGTAGAAGAAGTCGGACAGCTCTGAGTAATGCAACAGGCCGCCGAAGGGCGGATCGTTGATGACCAGATCAAGGCTGGCCGTAGGGACGTGTGTGAGATCGGTGGACGAGCCTTGGAACACGCCAACTTCGCCAACAGGATCACCGGGAAAGACCTTCTCGCTTTTGCCAGAAATTTGCTCTGCCAACGCAGGAGCCTGTCGCTTCAGTGTTTCAAGGCTTGCGGCTTCCCAAGGATCTACTGCCCATTCGCGCCCCTCAACAATGCCTTCGACGCAGGCCGCCCAGTTACCGCGCCCAAGCGCAGGGAACACACAGTTCTCCACAACGGTTGACTTGGGATGAAAGTTGTTGTTCGCAAACTGTGGTTCCAGCTTGTCGCCTTGCACATTCCATAGAGTGAATTGGCTCTGGTTGCGCAGATACTGCTGGAACGCACCGAGCACATACTCGCGCGTTTCCCATTCGTAGTGTCCAACCTCGACAATCGCCTTCAGCAGTTGCGCGTGAACGAGTAGCTGGCGCGGATTGAACATGTCCGCCCAGTTCAGATAACCATGCTGCGGTAGCGGCTGTCGCTGGTGGGTCATGTGCCCGAACGGAATAGGACTCCGGGGCCAGTAGTCCTTCAAGTCAGACTCTTTTCGCTCCTCCCATTCCCTGAACGCTGCGTCGTACTGCACGGCGTAAGCGCCATCGGCAGCGACAAAGAAGCGGCCTCCATATGGTTTACCTGCGGAATCACGCATGGGTGCATAACCCTGCACTGCGTAAATGCTCGACGGTGCGGTTTTCTTTGTCGCTTCAATGGAAACAACAACGGGCTGCACCGTGCCGCAAGCCTCGCACGCGAAGTTTGCGGGTTTCGGAACTGTGCCCTTCTTCGGCGCAAAGGTGACGCCTGTTTCCGGGTCGGTCACTTCATCCGGCAGCTGGCCCCGTACCTCCAACAAGCGAATCTTGGCCGCACGCGCTGTGTTCCAACGCGAAGTCGCTGCCACATCGTCCTGCGCCGAGCCGCCGTAGGGCTGGCCGCTGGCATCCTGCTTCGCCTCGCCCGCCAGCCATTGCGGATGCACCAGCAGGCTCAGTTCCACCTTTTTGTTCTTGCCCTTACCGAGGTTCACCAGCGCGGTATGGTCGCAGTGCGGGCAGATGATGCCCTTGTTACGGTCGAGCACAGAGTAAGGTGCTTCCGTGGGCGCGACGTAGAACGGCGCATCGGGCGCCATGCGCGCGGCTTCTTCCTCCACATCGAAGGTTTCTCCACATTGACCGCACGTGTGTATCCAGTGCTTGACGGTGAGCGTCTTCACCGCCATCACCGAACTAGTCATGATCGGCGTCCGGTGGCCGCAACCTGTCACCTGACAAGGCCCGTGCTTGGCCCAGAATGTGTAGATGATCTCCGGGCCTTCGTAGCAGTAGTCCTTGCGTTCGTCACGCGGGATGGCGAGCGGATCGAAGTCTGCGGACATTACCTTGTTGCTGGGCAGGTGCGTCCACGTGCCTTTCTCACCTTCCGGGCCGTCGCAGTAGTAGTACGGCATGATCTGCGGCTTGACCTCGGCCTCGATGTCGGCGAGGAGCTGCTTCACTTGCTCCAAATCGACATTGGCAAGTTCCTGCTTGACTACGAACCAAGCGACTGGGTTGAGGTCGTTACCGATCATCTGCATCCCGAGGCGCGAGCCTTCCACCAGCGTGGTGCCACCGCCCATGAAGATGTCGGCCACCTTCAGATGCTTGAACGCGCCTTTCTTCTGATGATTGGCGTAGTAGTTGTCCCACACCAGTTTGGCCGCGTGCGATGGGTCTTCCGGCGCTTTGGTCGCCGCCGCGATCAGCATCGAGCGGAACACGCTGGAACGACGCCGCGCCCACCACTTAGACATCTGGTAGATCGGCTTGCCCGCATTGCCCTCGATGATCGCCACCTGATTGACCGGCAGGATCGGGAAATCCACCTCAAGGCAAGTCTTGGGACGATTGGGATCGTTGAAGTCGACTGTTTCCAGCGCAACAACTTTGCCCGCACCGACGGCTTTGGCGACTTCCTGTTGGAGTAGTTGTTTTCTTGTGGCCATGTCGGCTTCCTTAATCTTCCTGTGCGCGAGATTGCCTGCGCATGTTTTCTACGGCGGTAACCAGATTGACCTTTACCTTGGGCGCGGCCCAGCGCGTCCAAAAGGGAATCGTTGCACTACGCGGTTCGTGTTTTGGCTTTGACATCTTGATGCGGGTCGGCAGCAGGGTGGCATCGCCCACCACAACCGCCTCGCCCACATCTAGCGTCGGCAGCACCTCCATCAACCCTTCTAGACTATCTGGCAATAGCTGCTTAACCACCGCTTGGTCGGTTTTGTTGGCCAAGCGCAAGCTGATGATGTTACTGCACTGGCTGAGAATGGTCGTGCTGACGTCCGAGGGTCGCTGGCTTACCACCATCAGGCCTACACCGTACTTTCGACCTTCCCTGGCGATACGCTCGAAATTTTCGAGCGCGCGCTTTTCCATCGGGCCGGTAGAAGCGGCGCTGCTTGGCAGGTAGAGGTGTGCTTCATCGCAGACGATGACAATCGGATGGCGAGCATCACCACCCTCACCCGGGCTGCTCCAGAACTGGATTTGATAGACGATCCGCGCAACCAAGCCAACGACGACAGGGAGAATGTCTGATGGCACCTCCGAGAAATCAACGATCTTGATGCCAGGGTTGATGCCATCTTGTTTAACGCCGGTACCAAGCAGCTTCTCGGCTAGCTGGTGCAATGCCTCGTAGGTCTCATATTCCTCGGGAGCTTGATACATGAAGGCATAGCGGCGGTCTTTCGTTTTGACGCTGATTCTGTTCAGAAATCTCGTCAGCTTTCCAAAAAGCGGCCCCTGTTTTTCCCCCTTGGTTCCCTGCACCATTTCCTTGTCTTTCTTTTCGATGGCGTCAATAAGATCGGCCAGCCGATAAGGTACCGGCGTATCCACAGTGAATCCAGCGAGCAGATCGTGCTTCCCCAACCCTTTGATGGATTCCCTTTTAAGCTCCACAACCTGCTTCATCAGTTCACTGGCCTGATTGGGTGCACTCTCCTCAGATCGATCTACGAACAGCGATTGCATCTCGTCGTAGGTCAGCAGCCAGAAAGGCAGAAAAATAGCACCTTCCTTCTTCGCCTTCAGATCACCAATGCCCGCGATGCGGTAGTGGCTGGCGAACTTCATGCTTGAATACTCGCCATGCAAATCCAGTACGACGATATTGGCGTGCAGCAGTTGCGCAGACTGTTCAAGGATGGAGGCGACAGTGAAAGACTTTCCCGAACCCGTGCTACCTAGCAGCGCGACATGGCGCTGGAAGAGCTTGTCACCATCAATATAGGCACTGGCCTTGCCATCCAAAGTGTAAGTGCCGACCCTGAGCGGGGCTACCGCATCCGTCTTCGACGATGCACTCAAGATGCCCATGAAATCTTCGAGAGATTTATCCTCGATGGGGAACACCGCTCGGTTGATCTCAGGCAAGAGAAAAACGGCACGCGTGAAAGTGTCCTTACGCTGCCCATCCCGAGCGCGATAGGTGCCGACCAAGCTGATCGATGCGCCGCTTTCTTCTTGAGGGACGCCAGCCAGATCGGCAGGCTCCTCTCCCTCAGCGAACGATGGAAATTCGACAGGATGCCTCCAGACCCGCTCGATGATACCGATCAGCCATTCATCCCCCATCGACTGGATGGCAACCAGGCGGCCGACGCGCGCTTTCTGCAGGCGCTGTCCGTCAGTCACCCGCACAGTGATCCGCGAGGTCTCAACACTGCGAACTTCGCCCAATGAATGCTCGTCGGTGAAATTGAAGATGCTCATCCTTGTCTCATTCCACAAACTTCTTCAAAAAATCATCAAGCTGCCAAAGCGGCTCTGGGCATGGCAGCGCGCTCCCATTCCAACGACACACTGAGCCATCGCCATCCTTAAATACGGCGATTACATGTGGGTGCTCGCCAAGCAATTGTTCAATGTTCTGCGTCGGGTCACGCGTGACAATAATCGCTGGCATGCCTGCGGCCAGACGGCGCTTGATAACACCTTGCAAATGGTCGTCATTGAAGCCAAAGCCAATGCACAACAGTGCCTGAGCGTCGGCAAGTGCTGCATTCATCGCGGTACGCATTTCGTCAAACAGCGTATTGACCAGTGCGTCTTGGTACTTTGACGGGCCGGGAACGACAATAGCTCGACCTGTCGTGACAGCATCGTTAAGCACCTCCATCGGCCCCTCATCGGTAGCAATCCAACTAATGGAGCCGTGGGGTTTGTAGAGGCGAACGGTTTTAAAAATCCTGTAATCGAATTGCAGTCGGCGCTTTTCAGTCAACCCGATTCGGTTATATTGATTATGGAATATTGGCCGGGGGCGTGGTTTTCGACGACGAAATCCGGCAAAACCTGTATCAAGGGGAAGCCCCGCCAGATCGCAAAACAACTCCAACAACGTGTCGTAGTTGGTCGTGATGACGTGAATGCTTTCCGTATTCTGGGGCGAACCATCGAACAGTCGAATCAGAAGACGTGATGGCGCATGTCCGCCATTCAATTTTTCTTGGAGCACTTTCGTTTCGGCAGCTTCAGTTTCATGCAGGATCAGCCTTGCAGTCTCGCAACGTATAGCTGAAACGATTTCTGCCCAGCCTGCAGCGCCCAGGGGAATATTATTCAGTCCTGCTTCTAAATTAGCCTTGATCGCATCGATTGCTCGTGTCCATGATTTTCTTGCCTCATCTGTTGTCAGCGCGCCTTCAACGGTATTTGCCAAATGCTCCGCCAAATCTCCCATTCCGGGCAGACCATAACCACAGGAGAAACCAGAGCCAACGAGTAGCACCGGGGTTTTTCGAAAAACCCCTTGGATATCTGCGAAAAAACCGTCTGGCAATTCGGCGGCTGTCATATCGATCTACTTCGATAGCGCAACAAAGGGAGATAGCACTTCCAGCAGCGACAGACCGCCATGCGCGAGCGTCGGATAGCCCCCTTGGCTGCGCCATTTCCTTCGCCCCAAGGCCAACAGGTGCGCGCCGTGAGGGCTGTTGATCTGCAATGCCACAGGAGGCACGAACGGGCCGGTGCCTCCGGCTCCCGTCTTGCTCCGTGAACTCCCAAACGTCTGCTTGAGGAACTGGCCAACCTCGCCGTCTGCATCGGGGAAGTAGCCAGTGGCCGCGTAGCCGTGATCCGAGGTGATGACCAACCGCCGCCCGGTGGCGAGGCGTTCGACGAAGGCCCAGAAGTCATCGCTGGCCAACTGCTCGGCCACATCCCTAGTCAGCAGCTCCAGTCCCTGGCCTGCACCGGCCCTATCGTGCAGCTTGGCGTCGGGCCAGTGGTGCCAGAAGATCTGGTTCGGCGCGCTTCCGATCAGGGCTTGGCAGTCCTTCCACGGCAAATCCACGGTTTCGGTGTTGGCAGCTTGAAACTTGTGCGCAACGCCACCTCCGTTGTTCTGAAGCTTGCTACGGCTGCTGAAGCCGAGAGCATGGGCAAATTCATCGGTTTCGCCGGGCAACTCGGAGGCACACGCCGCAACCTCATGCGTAGTAAACCCGCGCTCCTTCGCGCCCTGCAACAGCCACGGCAGTTCGCGCAGTGAAAGGCCATCAAGGATCAACACTGCCTTGGCGCTGAAGGGTTCCGCCCACCAGCGCGCCAGGCGGTCCGAGGTGCGCTCCACACTGTCGCCGAAAGCTTGCCACAAGTCCCAGCCGCAGGACGATAGAAACAGATCCAATATGCCGATCTCGCGGTCGCGCCGGACGACCTCGCTGGATGCATTACCTACGGCCAGCGGCTTGCTAGCGATCTCGACGGCCTGATCGACGATGGCGCGCCACGTATCGGCATCGGAGCCTTGGGTCAGCGTCTCTAAGGCGCTGGCGGTCATTGTCATCAGTCGTCCTCCTTCTCAAGACTCAGCTCGAAGGTCATGCCTTCAGGCAGTTTCTTGAGCAGTTCCTTGAGCTGCGCGCCGGTCGCGCTGGAGACTTTGATGGACACCTCCACGACCTTAGTGGCCGGACCAATCCCCCAGCCCTCGATCTTGCCGATTAGGTTGAGTGGCGACGTAGCGGGGTTCGACAGATGCGTGCGCGGCTTAGTGGTACCACTGTCGCCTCCGAAGATGCCACCCGGCGTAGCAAATGGCGGTGGTGCGCCCCACCTGCCCGGGGTTGACTCTGCCGCGCCCGGCGCCGAAGCTACTCCGCCAATTGGAGAGACACTTCCTGGAGGTGGCGCTGGCGGCATTGAACCTCCCGTTGCAGGTACGGCCGAGGGCAGCATCACGAA
>JBHADS010000407.1:0-3499 GCA_041855185.1 Lautropia sp.
AGGCCAGCCACGGCTGGGCGCTCTATCGCCTGGACGATGTGCAGCCGCTGGAACCGATCAACTACGCCCAGTACAAGACCCAGCTGCTCTCCGGCACCTTCAAACCCGAATGCCCGTGGGTGCCCCCCGTCACCGTCGGCGTGCCGCGCTGACGCATCCCGGAAATCAGCACCAGTCATCCACCGCTTCGCCCCAAGCCTCTGGGCTACCCCAGGCGCCCATGTCGGCTCAGCCCTGCCTTGGCTCACGGCCCCACATTTGGCTCAGCCCTTCTTTTGGCTCAGTCCCACCGTTGGCTCAACCCATCTTTGGCTCAGCCCTGCTCCTTGGTGCGGCCGCCATCCCTGGCTCGGCCCCACCGTGGCGCGGCCTGCCTCCTTGGCTCAGACTTCCACCGGCGGCGCGTTCCGGACCGCCTCGCCCAGCGTCGTCAGTCCCGCCGCCACGCAGGCCGCCCCGGCCAGCCGCAGCGGCCTCATCCCTGATTTCATCGCCGCCAGACGCAGCTTGCGCAGCTCGGGCTTCTCGATGATGTGCTGGCGGATTTCCTCGTTGTTGACGAGGATCTCGTAAAGACCGGTACGCCCCCGGAAGCCCGTCATCCGGCACTGCAGGCAGCCGACCGGACGATAGACACGCTCGGGCCTGGGCACCTTGCGATAGGGTTTGACGAAATCCTGCCAGACCTCCTCGCTGATCTCGCCATCGGCCTGCTTGCAGGCCGGACAGAGCGTCCGCGTCAGCCGCTGCGCCATCACCCCGATCAGCGTCGACTGCAGCAGATAGGCCGGCACGCCCAGATCCAGCAAGCGGGTGATCGCACTCGGCGCATCGTTGGTGTGCAGGGTCGAGATCACCAGATGCCCGGTCAGCGCCGCCTGCACCGCCATCTCGGCCGTCTCCAGGTCGCGGATCTCCCCCACCATGATGATGTCCGGGTCCTGACGCATCAGCGCCCGGATGCCATCGGCAAAACCCAGATCGATCGTAGGCTGCACCTGCATCTGATTGAAGCTGTTCTCCACCATCTCGATCGGGTCTTCGATGGTCGAGACATTGACCGCCTCGGTGGCCAGCTCGCGCAGCGTCGCATACAGCGTCGTCGTCTTGCCCGAGCCCGTGGGGCCCGTCACCAGCACGATGCCGTGATTGTGGCTCGTCATCTGCTGCCAGCGCGCCAGATCCTCGCCGGCCAGACCCAGCTGCTCGAAATCCCGCGACAGCACGCTCGGGTCGAAGACCCGCATCACCAGCTTCTCGCCGAAAGCCGTCGGCAAGGTCGACAGGCGCAGCTCGATCTCGTGTCCGTCGGCCGCACGGGTCTTGATCCGCCCGTCCTGCGGCCGCCGCTTCTCCACCACATCCATCCGGCCCAGCAGCTTGATGCGGCTGGTCATCGCCGACATCACACCGGGCGGCACCTGATAGACATTGTTCAGCACCCCGTCGATCCGGAAGCGAACCACCCCGAGATCCCGGCGCGGCTCCAGGTGGATGTCGCTGGCCCGCTGCTCGAAGGCATACTGCCAGAGCCAATCGACCAGCGTCACGATGTGCTGATCGTTGGCATCGAAACTGCGGCCGCTCTTGCCCAGCTCCACCAGCTGCTCGAAATTGCTCTGCGAGCTGGCCTGCCCATTGCGCTGGGCACTGCGGATCGTGCTCGCCAGCGAGAAGAACTCGACCAGATAGCGCTGCAGATCGAGCGGGTTCGCCATCACCGGCACCACCCGCTTGCGCAGCGTGTGCGTCAGCTCATTGGCCCATTCCGCCGACAGATAGGGCTCGGCCGTGGCGATCACCACCGCATCGGCATTCACCTCCAGCGGCAGAATGCGAAAGCGGCTTGCGTAGGCTTTGCTCATCACTTCGCCGATCCGCGAGAAATCCACCTTCAAGGGATCGATGCGCTGATAGCCGACCCCTGCCCGATCGGCCAGCCACTGACACAGCCAGTCCAGCTCCAGCAAGCGGTAAGGCGGCTGCAACGACTTCAGCTTGCGCTCGGCGATCATCACCAGCGGATGCCGGTCGGCCGAGGACAGACTCGCGTCCCGGCTCAGCGTCACCGCCTGCTCCTCGCTCAGATGCCCCTCGCGGGCCAGCAGCATCAGCAACCGGTCGATGCTCAGCCGGCGCCCCGGCTCGCCCGGCGTCAGTACCTGCGCCTGCGCAGGCTTGTCCGCAGCCCCGTGGGCCTGCGCTTGGGTGTGGGTTGGGATCAGGCCGGTATCGCTCACGCGCAGCTTCCATCATTGTCGATCCGACACCTATAGCGCAGCCACCGGGCCACTGTCCCGCCAGGCGGGACGAGTGGTTGCAGCGGGCGGCTGGGGAGCCAGCAGCCCTCCTCACTTGATCCCACAGGGATATGCCATTAGTATATCCTTCAGTGCCTTCGATCTTCGATGCAGGAATCTGTCATGGAACGAGCCAGCGTATTCAAGAGCAACAAAAGCCAGGCCATTCGGCTCCCCAAACCTGTCGCCCTGCCGGAACACGTGAAAAAGGTGGACATCATCGCCATCGGCGACACACGGGTCATCACCCCGGCAGGCAAAGCTTGGGAATCATGGTTCGATGGGCCCGGCGTCAGTGCCGATTTCATGACGGAAAGGGATCAGCCCAGCGAACAGGAGCGCGAAGGGTTCTGAGCATCGCGCCTGCCCCGTATTCCACCACGGCATGAGTAAGCCTCACCGGTCGGCGCTGCCCCGGCCGCACATGGATGTCGATGATGCTCAAGTACATGCTGGATACGAATATCGTCATCCACGTCATCAAGAACCGCCCGCAAAGCGCCCGTGAACGCTTCATCCAGCATCAGGGACAGATTGCGCTGTCTTCGATCTCCCTGATGGAGCTGATCTACGGCGCGGAGAACTCTGCACACCCCGAGCACAATCTGCGGGAAATACGGGGGCTGGTGGCACGGCTGGAACTACTGAGCTATGACGATGCCGCAGCCACGCACACCGGACAGATCCGCGCCAGCCAGAAGAAGGCTGGAACGCCCATCGGTCCCTACGATCAGATGATTGCCGGGCATGCGCGCTCGAAGGGGCTGATTCTCGTCACGAACAACCAGCGGGAGTTCACCCGCGTGCCCGGCCTGCAGCTCGACAACTGGGTCTGAGCGCGGCCGGCTTCAGCCGCCGCTCACCCGTCGGCAGAAGCCCGAGGCCAGGGCACGATCGGCGCTGGCACGGCAATAGGCAGAGGCCGCACGGCGCCCCTGATCATTCAGATTCAGCCGGGCGCGATCGAGCAGGCCGGCAGCCTCGATCTGCGACCAGTCGATACCCACCAGCTCGGCAGCCGGCAAGGACAAGGTCAGCACATATCGCTCATGCGCACGTCCTTCGCGATCGCTGAAACGCGCATCCACCACGACCGCGACATCCTCGAAGCCAAGGCCGCTGCCTGCCGTCAGCCGGCCGATCCGCCCCAGCGCATCGGCCGCCGCCTGGATCAGCTGGGCCTGCTGCACCGTATGCGG
>JBHADS010000408.1:0-8394 GCA_041855185.1 Lautropia sp.
GAACAGCGTCGATTCGATGAACTCGATCAAGCCCTCGAACATCTGGGCCTTGCTGGCGAAATGCCGATAGAGGGCTGCCTCGGAGACCGAGAGCCTGGCGGCCAGCGCTGCCGTGGTGACGCGCTCGCCCCGGGGCTGCTCCAGCATCTCGGCCAGCGCCTGCAGGATCTGCAGCCTGCGCTCGCCCGGCTTCGGGCGTTTGCGAGTCGTCCGCCTGGGCTGAACCGTCGTCTCGGGTACGGCCGCCTCCGCAGCGCCTGCGCCTGCTGCCGTCACCCCCTCGCGCTGAACGGGCGCCGCCGCAGTTTCGGTGGCGTGGGCGTCGGCTGCCAGAGTTTGGACGGCCTCGGCCGACGCCGTCGGCTGGGCCTGCACGGCCTCGCGGCTGCCCTGCTCGACCACTTCGGACAGAACCGGCACTTCATCGTCCCCGAGCAGCTCGTCGGCAGCGGCAGCATCGGCCAGCAGATCGGCGGGCAGCCCCATGTCCGCAGCCGCATCCACCGGCCGCACGGCCGCCTGCCCGTCCGACGGCAGGCCGGCAGGAGCTTCGGAGGCAGCTTGGGTGGGGGGATCGACAGGATCGTTCATTTGCGGTCAGGTAGCGTGCAAAGGGCCACAGCCCTGGCGAA
Organism: Lautropia sp.; assembly: GCA_041855185.1. GTDB lineage: Bacteria > Pseudomonadota > Gammaproteobacteria > Burkholderiales > Burkholderiaceae_E > Lautropia. The sequence continues at coordinate 633 of JBHADS010000408.1, forward strand.
CAAATGAAGGGATTGCTCGCAAACGGTGCCCCGATTGTAGCCGGGCCCACTGCCCAGCATGTTGCCGGCGTCGTTGTATCTGTACATCAGCCCCGCCGCCCCACCGGCGAGGGTGGCCGCCCTCCGCCCCTCCGGCCGGCCAGGCGCTCAGTGGCTGCGGATCATCGTGCCGACGCCCTGCGCCGTCATGATTTCCAGCAGCAGGCAATGGTCGACCCGGCCATCGATGATGTGAACCGCGTTGACACCGGACTTGGCGGCATTCAGCGCCGACGAGATCTTCGGCAGCATGCCGCCGGAAATCGTGCCATCGGCAAACAGCGCATCGATCTGCTGCGAGCTCAAGCCGGTCAACAGCTTGCCCTCGCGGTCGAGCACGCCGGCCGTATTGGTCAGCAGGATCAGTTTCTCGGCCTTCAGCACTTCGGCGATCTTGCCCGCCACCACATCGGCATTGATGTTGTAGGTTTCGCCCTGCTCACCCGAGCCGATCGGCGCCACCACAGGAATGAAGCTGTTGCTGGTCAGCGTGCGGATGATGGCGGGGTCGCAGCTCTCGATGTCGCCGACCAGCCCGATGTCGAGCAGCTCGGCGGGATTGTCCTTGCTGGGCAGCAGCATCTTGCGGGCACGGATCATGTTGCCGTCCTGGCCGGTCAGGCCCACAGCCTGGCCGCCCGCCGTGTTGATCAGCTCGACGATTTCCTTGTTGACCTGCCCGGCCAGCACCATCTCGACGATCGACATCGTTTCCTCGTCGGTGACGCGCATGCCCTGCACGAACTCGCCCTTCTTGCCCATCCGGTTCAGGGCCTGCTCGATCTGCGGGCCGCCGCCATGCACCACCACCGGGTTGATGCCGACCAGTTTCAGCATCACCACGTCGTGCGCAAAGCTGCGTTTCAGACGCTCGTCGGTCATGGCATTGCCACCGTACTTGATGACGATGGTCTTGCCGTGGAAGCGGCGGATATAGGGTAGCGCTTCGGACAGGATTTCCGCCTTGACCCCAGGCGACAGATGCTCGGCCATCAACATGCTCCTCGGAAAATGCCCGTCTCAACCCATCGCTGCCGACGGCGCGAGGGATCGACGACTGCGCGGAAGAAGGCTCCGGCGGCTCGTCAGGGATTTTATCCCGGATCGATACCCGCCGACCAAGGAGATGCGAGGGGCTCAGAGGGGGTTGCGCAGCCGGTCACCCCGGCCCAGCAGGGTCGGCGCCTCCGACGATGACTCGACCGAGACCTTCAGACCCAGCAGACGGGCGATCCAGGGGCCGCAGACATAGAACAGGCAGGGCCACAGCAGCGTGTTGAACACATCCTTCAATGAACCCAGCCAGTAGACCGGCCGGTCGTTGAGCAGACGGCTGACCGCATCGAAGACCTCGCCCATCAGGCAGATACCCGCCAGCAGAAGCAGCGCCGTCCGGAAGCGATTGCCTGCCCCAAGGGGAAGACCACGCAGCAGCACTGCGAAGCCGATGAACAGCACCAGCCCGACGTGCACATGCAACGCGTCACGCTGCATGTGCGAGAAACCTTCGATCGCGTTCTTGAGTCCCGCGAACAGGGAGAGAACATCCATGTGCATCGACAGAAAACAGAATCACAGGACCGCCCATCCTAGCAGGCTCGCCTGTGCAGAAAGGATAGAGTCCGCCCCGCCGCAAGGGCTTCGGGGCACGGTGGGAACAATCAGAGCATGCTGTGCGCGGCGCTGCGCTGCAACTGCCCCAGGCTCTCCTGCCCTTTCAGATGCGCCCACAGCCATTCTTCCATCATCTCGGCGCTGCGTGGGCGGCTCAGCAGATATCCTTGCATCTGGTCACAGCCGTAACCGCGCAGAAACTCGGCCTGTGCCTCGGTTTCGACCCCCTCGGCCACCACATGCAGGCCCAGGCCGTGGCCCAGCGCGATGATGGCGCGGGCGATCGCGATATTGTCGGCCCCGTCATCCGGCAGCTCGCTCAGGAACGAGCGATCGATCTTCAGCGTGCGCGGGCTGAAATTGCGCAGATAGCTCAGCGAGGAGTGCCCGGTCCCGAAGTCGTCGATCGCCAGACTGACCCCCGAGGCGGCCAGGCGACTGAGCAGACGCACGTTGTCGTTGGCATTCTCGATGAAGATACTCTCGGTCAGCTCCAGCTCCAGATAGCGGGCCTCCAGCCCGGTTTCCCGCAGCACCTGCTCAACCGTATCGACGAAACCGCGCTGCTGCAACTGACGCGCCGAGACGTTGACCGCCACGCTGATCGGCGGCATCCCCCGCCGGCGCCACGCCATGATCTGCATGCAGGCTTCGCGCAGCACCCAGGCGCCGACCGGCACGATCAGCCCCGTATCTTCGAGCACCGGCACGAACTGATCCGGCATCACCATGTCACGGCCCGTCGGTTTCCAACGCAGCAGCGCCTCGACCCCGGTGACGGCCCCCGTCACCAGATGCACCTTGGGCTGGTAATACAGCTGGAACTCGCGCTGCACCAGGGCCTGACGCAGCTCATTGCCCATCACATCCCGCGCCTGTTCGCGTGCATCCATGTCCTGATCATGGATCGCATAGCTGCCGCTGCCCTGCCGCTTGGCATCGTTCTTGGCCAGCTCGGCCTCGCGCAGCAGGGTCTCGGCACTGATCGAGCGGCCGTTCAGATGACTGATGCCGATACAGGCCGACAAATAGAGCTGATGCGAACCGATCTCGAATGCATGGCCCAGTGCTTCGAGCACGCCCCGGGCAAAAGCCTCCGTCACCGGCGGCGTCTTGGGCAGGTTCTCGACCAGAATCAGAAAGACATCACCACCGGGCGCCGCGATCACCGCCGGCGGCAGGCCCGCTTCGCCCACCAGCAGCGCCACCCGATCATGCAGGGCGCCGGCCACCTGATCCAGCAGCAGATCGCCACCGTCCAGACCCACGATGCCGTTGAAGGATTTGAAATGGTCCAGATCCAGGTGAAACACCGTGCATTCACGCTCCCGTTCACCAGCCGCGCGCGTGGCCGCCCGCCGAACCTGCTCGATGAAGGCGCTGCGGGTCAGCAAACCATCCTTGTGCACCGCCTCGGGCCGCTTCGGTGCCGACAGCTGCACCGGCGACTCGAGACTGTCCAGCACCGCCTCTCGCGGTGCTCGGCGCGCCGACAGCACGGCCAGCAATCCGATCAGTCCACCCAGCGCAAGTGTCAGCGAGCCCACCCCGAGCACCTGCCAGAGCACGGGCTTGACGCTGCGCAGCACCCGAAGCTCCAGTTGCAGCCCCGAGGCCACTGGCATCTGACGCCGGATCGACAGCGTGACGCCGCCCTGGGGCTCACCCAGCACCGACAGCAATCGGTCACTTTCATCATGCACCTCCAGGCGGCCCTCGAAGCTCCGCCCCGCAGCGAAACTCCGGGTAATCGCCTCCAGCTCGGCCCGCCAGTCTGCGTGGCCGAGCATCAGCTTGCCGGCAGCATGCTGCTGGTAAGCCTCAGCCAGCGCCTGCATGTCCTGTTCGAGCTGGACCCAGGTGCGGAACAGATGAGCGCTCGGGACAGCCAGCAACACCAGGATGCCCAGTACGGCCCATGTGCGGACGAAGCCACCTTTGCGGACAATGCCCCTCATTCTCGGATCAGACCTCACGGATACGGTACCGTGCACGTGCGCACGGACAGATACCGAGCAATCTAATCAGGAGCCCAAAACGGCACGAGTCACGGCCGGCCAGACGGCCAGCCGTGCCGGCATCAACGGCATATCACAGGACGTAACGCGACAGATCCTCGTCGCGGGCGATTTCGCCCAGCCGCTGCTCGACGAAAGCAGCATCGATCACCACCGTCTGCCCCGCCTGACGGCTGCCCTGGTAGGAGACCTCCTCCAGCAGCCGCTCCATCACGGTCTGCAAGCGGCGGGCGCCGATGTTTTCGGTGCCTTCGTTGACGCGGAATGCCGTTTCGGCGAGCTTCTCGATGCCATCGTCCCGGAATTCGAGCTTCACCTCCTCGGTGGCCAGCAGCGCCTCGTACTGCTTGGTCAGGCAGGCATCCGTCTCGGTCAGGATGCGCCGGAAGTCCTGCACCGACAGCGATTCCAGCTCGACCCGGATCGGGAAGCGCCCCTGCAGCTCGGGCACCAGATCCGAAGGTTTGGCCATATGGAAAGCACCGGAGGCGATGAACAGGATGTGGTCGGTCTTGACCACGCCGTGCCGGGTGTTGACCGTCGTGCCCTCGACCAGCGGCAGCAGATCGCGCTGCACGCCCTGGCGCGAGACATCCCCGCCCTGCACCCCGCTGCGCACCGCGATCTTGTCGATCTCGTCCAGAAAGACGATGCCGTTCTGCTCGACATTGGCCAGCGCCTGCAGCTTGACCTCCTCGTCGTTGACCAGCTTGCCGGCCTCCTCGTCGGTCAGTTGCTTCAGCGCATCGGCAATGCGCATCTTGCGCTGCTTGCTCTTGCCCGGCATCCCCTGGAACATGCCCTGCAACTGCTGGGTGATTTCCTCCATGCCCGCCGGCCCCATCAGGCCAATGTTGGGCATCGGCTGCATCACCTCGATCTCGATTTCCTTGTCGTCCAGCTCGCCCTCGCGCAACCGCTTGCGGAACTTCTGGCGGGCCACCGAGTCCTCGGCACGCGGCGCATCCGGATCGCTGCCGGGGGCGCGTCCATGCGAGGACGGGGGCAGCAACGCATCCAGCACCCGCTCCTCGGCCAGATCGTAGGCGCGCGCATCGACCCGCTTCTTGGCGCGGTCGCGCTCTTCCTTGATGGCGGTCTCGACCAGATCACGGATGATCGAATCGACATCCTTGCCGACATAGCCGACCTCGGTGAACTTGGTCGCCTCGATCTTGATGAAGGGCGCATTGGCCAGCCGCGCCAGCCGACGGGCGATCTCGGTCTTGCCGACGCCGGTCGGCCCGATCATCAGGATGTTCTTCGGCACGATCTCGTGACGCAGCGGCTCAGCGACCTGCTGCCGGCGCCAGCGATTGCGCAGCGCGATCGCCACGGCCCGCTTGGCCTTGTCCTGCCCGATGATGTGCTTGTCCAGTTCGGAGACGATCTCCTGGGGGGTCATTTGGCTCATAGTGTCTCGATCGTGTGGTTCTGGTTGGTATAGATGTCGAGATCGCCCGCGATCTGCAGCGACTTGGCGACGATCTCGGTCGGGCTCAGCTCGGTGTTCTGCAGCAGGGCCAGCGCCGCCGACTGGGCATAGGCGCCTCCGGAACCAATCGCGACCAGACCATGCTCCGGCTCCAGCACATCGCCATTGCCGGTGATGATCAGGGAATACTGCCGATCGGCCACCGCCAGCATCGCTTCGAGGCGACGCAGCATGCGATCGGTACGCCAATCCTTGGCCAGCTCGACGGCGGCCCGCAGCAGGTTGGCGGGATATTTTTCGAGTTGCGCCTCGAAGCGCTCGAACAGGGTGAATGCGTCTGCCGTGCCGCCGGCGAAACCAGCCAGCACCTTCTCGCCGTGCAGACGGCGGATCTTGCGCGCGGAACCCTTGACCACGATGTTGCCCAGAGTGACCTGTCCGTCACCCCCGAGGGCGACCTGGTCGCCGCGTCTTACCGAAACGATAGTCGTCATAACAGTCCTGAAACGTGTTTTCAGGACATGTTGTGACACCCCTTCACTTTTTCAAGCGTGGCGCAGTTGCATCTCCGCCACATCACCCAGACCCATGACGATCATCAGGTAGGCGACCAGATAACTGGGCTTGCGGATGGTGATCTGCTTGCCGGCGGCGTGCAGCGCCACCACTTCGTTCAGCAGCTCGCTGGCACAGGCGAAGTCGATACGCACCAGCTGCCGGCAATCCAGCAGCAGCTCGGTCCGCGTCTCGGCCCAGCCACGCAGCTGCCGGAACAGGGTTTCGGCCCGGCCGGTCAGCACGCCGGACAGCACGAAGGTCTCGCCGACATACTCGGCAGGCGCCTCGTCGACTTCGGTGGCCGGATCGCCACCGTCCTGCAGCACGACCTTGATCGAATCCGGCAGGGGCTCCCAGGAAGGCGGCGACACCTCGTAGGTGACACAGTAGTCGATCGCCAGATCCTCGAACTCCTGCTGACGCCCGAGCATCCGCAGCGCCGTCAGCCGCAGGGCCCAGCAATGCTCGTCCTCGTCCCGGCGACCGCTCTCGGTCATCGGGTGCAGCGCCTTCTCCAGCGCCTCGACGCCGGTCAGGGTCAGCTCGTACTTGCCCTTCAGGAAATCGCGCAGCGCGCGCATCAGCAGATCGGCGCCGATCATGTCGACGCTGGTCACACGGCTGAAATCGATGCGCAGCAGACGCTTGCGCTGGATGGCGCGGCTGATCTGCTCGGTCTGCTTGACCACCTGGGCATCGAGCACCGACGGGAACAGCACCGTCGACGACGAGGCCGCGGGCCCGGTATCTCCCACGTTCTGCACCAGCTCGTCGACCCAGGTCGGCGGGGACAGCTCGAAGGAGGAGGCATACTCGATCGCCAGATTGTCGAACTCCTGGCGCAAGCCCCCGGCCTGGTACAGCTCCAGCAGCATCTTCCAGGCCAGCCGGGTATGCTCGCCGAACTGATCCTGATAGATGGCATTGCGCAGCAGGGCAGTGGCTTCGGCCGTCTGGCCGTTGGCGAACAGCACCGACACCTCCTCCAGCACGGGCAGCAGCCCCGAACTGTGGATCTCGATGGAATTGGCCTTCGGCGCTTTGCTCACAGGGGATGGGGGCGCAGCGACCGGCGCCGGTTCAGCCGCCTCCGGGCGCGGCGCGGCAGCCGAGGCCGCGGGCGCAGGCTTCGGCTGTGCACCGCCCGCCTGCGCGGCGGCAGGATCGAGCAGCGAGGCCCCTTCGGCCACCATCTGCGACTCGATCTCGTCAATTTTCTCGGCGGTTCTGCGCGCGATTTCACGCGGGCTCAAGCCCTGCTCCGAGTCCGACGCCGCTTCATTCTTGCGTCGGTTTTTTGCTTTTCTGCCAAAAAAAGAAAAGAAAACCACCTGATATGCCCCCTGACTGGCCTCGATTTTCAGTGTAGCACCGGGACAGATCCGTACCTTGGCTCCGCCGCCCCGCCAGTCGGCCGGCACCGCCCAACCGGCAGAAGGCACCGATCTGCAGCCGTTTTCCGCCGTCGAACGCACACAGCGCCGACGCGCAGCGCCCCCGATCCTGGCATCGACACAACACCGTGGTGACAGGCACGGTTCCCGATGCAGCCCACACCGAACAGCTTGCTGTACAGGGCGACCGCAGCGTCGCAGCCGGAGCCGAAACCAAAGGCAGAGCGTCGGCCACCAAGACAGGCGCCTGAAACCATTGCCTGAATCCGATGTCCGGCACGGAGGGTTTTTCAAAATCACACAATACGACACCGATCGTTACCAAAACGACGGCGCCTGCCATGCCTCTCCGCCCGGCCCGCCGAGCCTGTACCGCACGTACCGCCTGCACCGCGGTGCGTGGCACAACGACGCGCGTTGCCCGCTCGCCCCCTCTCTGATACCGGAACACAGGCGGCCCCACCAACGCGGCCGGACCGGCGGGCAAAAAAAAGGGCCGTCCGGCCCCTCGATGGTTCCTGCAGGCGACGCCCCCATCCAGGGAGCGTCCCTCCAGACTTCATTAGTCGCCGTACAGTTTCTGGCGCAGTTCCCGACGCTGCTGGGCCTCCAGCGACAGGGTCGCCGTCGGACGCGCCAGCAGACGCGGAATGCCGATCGGATCACCGGTTTCCTCGCAGTAGCCATAGTCGCCACTGTCGATC
>JBHADS010000409.1:0-2545 GCA_041855185.1 Lautropia sp.
TGTTCCTCGCGGATCATCCGCTGACCGGCGGCTATCCGGTAATCGCTTGTGTGGCGCCTCATCATCTGGATCTGGCGGCGCAGTTGCCCGCGGGCACCTTGCTGCGTTTCCGGGTGATTGCGCCATTTGCCGAGATAGCGATTCCCTGACGGAGCGGACGTGGGTCCGGGGGGCGGGGCGGAGCCGATCTGACCAAGACCCGGACCACTGCCACAATCCGGACCCCGACCCGTTACCGCTGGGCGCTGCTACATTGCGAGGATTCTTTTCAGAGAAGTGACTGCCATGATCAAGAAAGTCCTGATCGCCAATCGCGGCGAGATTGCCGTGCGCATCGTGCGCGCCTGTGCCGACTATGGTGTCGAGAGTGTGGCGGTCTATGCAGACCCGGATCTGGATGCGCTCCATGTGCGGATGGCCGACGAAGCCTGGGGGCTGTCCGGGGAGCGGCCGGCCGACACCTATCTGAATGTGGACAAGCTGCTGGAGGTCGCCCGCCGCAGCGGCGCCGATGCGGTGCATCCGGGCTATGGCTTTCTGTCGGAGAACGCGGCCTTTGCCCGGGCGGTGATCGATGCGGGGCTGGTCTGGATCGGCCCACGGCCCGAGACGATCGAACAGCTCGGGGACAAGGTGGCGGCCCGCCGCATCGCACTGCAGGTGGGTGCGCCCCTGGTGGCCGGCACGCCCGAGCCTGTGCAGAGCGTGGACGAGGTGCTGGCTTTTGCCCGCGCGCACGGACTGCCGATTGCGATCAAGGCGGCCTTCGGCGGTGGCGGCCGGGGGCTGAAAGTGGTCTGGCAGATGGAGGAAATCGCCGAACTGTATGAGTCGGCGGTACGTGAGGCGACCGCGGCCTTCGGGCGCGGCGAGTGTTTTGTCGAGCAGTTTCTGGATCGGCCCCGCCATGTCGAGGCGCAGGTGATGGCCGACCAGCAGGGGCAGGTGGTGGTGCTGGGAACGCGCGACTGCAGCTTGCAGCGCCGCAACCAGAAACTGGTCGAGGAGGCGCCTGCACCGTTTCTGAGCGAGGCGCAGCGCGAGCGCATCCATCGGGCTGCGCGGGACATCTGCGTGGCCGCCGGCTATGTCGGGGCGGGCACGGTCGAATTTCTGGTCAGCAGCAATGGGGCAATCTCCTTCCTGGAGGTGAACACCCGGCTGCAGGTCGAACATCCGGTCACAGAAGTGACGACCGGGATCGATCTGGTGGTCGAGCAGTTGCGGGTGGCCGACGGTCTGCCGCTGTCGGTGCAGGAAACACCGGCGCCGATCGGCCATGCGATCGAGTTCCGCATCAATGCCGAGGACGTGGCGCGCGGCTTTCTGCCCGCGCCGGGTGCGCTGACGGTATTCGAGCCGCCTTCCGGCCCGGGCGTCCGTCTGGACAGCGGCGTGCTCGCCGGCTCGGTGGTGCCCGGTCAGTTCGATTCGATGATGGCGAAGCTGATCGTGCACGGCGCCGACCGGAGGCAGGCGCTGCAGCGCGCCCGGCGGGCGCTGGCCGAGTTCCGGATCGAGGGCGTGCCGAGCGTGCTGCCCTTTCATCGGGCGGTGGTTCAGGCACCGGCCTTCGTCGCGGCCGGGGACGAGGGTTTTCAGGTGCACACCCGCTGGATCGAGACCGGCTTCGGCGACGAGGTGGCGGCCGCCAGCAGGCCGGCACCGCTGCCCTCACAGGCGCTGCTGCGTCTGCCGATCGAGCTGGACGGACGCCGGGTGAGCCTGGGCCTGCCGCCGGCCTTGCTGGGAGCGTTGGCGACCGGGATTCCATCGGGCACTGGTGCCGAGGCGCCGAACGCCGCTTCGGCCCTGGCTGGTCGGGGGGCGCCTGCGGGGCAGCGATTTGACGGGCTGGGCGCGCCGGCGGCGCTGACAGGGGCTGCGGGGACGGCACAGCCTGGCTCAGAGGCGAATCCCGCGGCCGACGGCCGAATGCTGCTCGCCCCCATCGCCGGCACGCTCCACGCCTGGAAGGTGGAGGAGGGGGCCGAGGTGACGGAGGGGCAGCTGGTGGCCGTGATGGAGGCGATGAAGATGGAAGTGCGGGTGACGGCGCAGCGTGCGGGCCGCTTGCAGCAGCAGGTGGCAGCCGGTCAGGCCGTGCACGCCGGGCAGGCGCTGGGCGCGATCGACTGATTCACCCGCCCACAAGCTGCCTGTCTCTGTGCGGCGCCGGGAGGAGGTGCACTCGGTTCTCGGGCTGAGGCTGCCCAATGAAAAAGGGCGACCCTGTGGCCGCCCCGTGATGGCTTACTTGTTACTTGTTGTCGGGATGCGTGCTGCTTGCGCTGTTCAGCGGCAGCTCGGGCATCACACGGGCAGAGGCCGGCACCGAACCCGACAGCGATCCCAGGAAGGCGACGATGTTGGCCACGTCCTCTTTGGACAGTTGCTGGCCAAGCTGTGCCTCACCCATGATGCTGACGGCCTTGTCCAGTTCCCAGACGCTGCCGTTGTGGAAGTACGGGAAGGTCTTGGCGACGTTGCGCAGCCCCGGCACCCGGAAGAAGAATTTGTCGGCTTCGTCCTTGGTGACTTCAAA
>JBHADS010000410.1:0-4119 GCA_041855185.1 Lautropia sp.
CAGGCCGCCGAGGCGCAGGCGGCGCTGGTCGATGCCGACCGGGGGCCGCAGCTGGGCCTCGATGCCCGGGCCTATGGGCTTGGGGATCAGGACAATCCGCTCTCGCCGGAGCTGCGGGCAGCTGCGGCCGGGATGGGGATGCCTGCGGCCGCACAGAGCAATTTCAACCGGCCTTCCTATCGGGGGCTGGGGGTATCGGCGGCCTGGGAACCGGACATCTTCGGCCAGAAGCGCAGCGATGCCGAGGCGGCGCGTCAGCTGGCGCTGGCCGAGGCCGAGCGCTGGCACGGGGCGCAGATGCTGCTGGTCACGGAGATCGCCGACCATTATCTGCAGGCGCGTGCCTTGCAACAGCGCATCCAGCAGGGCGAGGCGCGGCTCGACAGCCTGCGGCGGCTGCAACGCTATGTCGAGGCGCGCTTCCGTGCCGGCCAGGCCAGCGCTCTGGATGTGCAGGAGGCGGGGACGGCGCTGAGTACGGCACGGGCAGAGCTGGCGACGCTGGAGGCCAGCTATGCTGCCCACGTGCGCAGTCTGGCGGTGCTGACCGGGCAGGTGCCCCAGGGCTTCCGCCTGCCGCCTGCTTCGATGAACTGGATACGCCTGCCGCCTCCCCCGCAGGGAGGGATGCCGCTGGATGTGCTGGCGCGCCGCCCGGATGTACGCGCCAATCAGCGTCTGCTCGAAGCGCAGGGGGCGCGGCTGGCCAGCGCCAAGGCCGACCGGCTGCCACGTTTCGACATCAGTTTTCTGTGGCAGCATGGTCGCATCGGTCTGGACACGAGCCTGCCTGGCATCGGTACGACCGGGGGGCTGGCCAGCGCCAGCGTCAGTGTGCCGCTGTTCACGGCTGGGCGCATCGGCCACAACATCGATCGTGCCGATGCCGAGCTGCGCGCGGCGCAGGCCCGTTACGATCACAGTCTGCTGGCGGCGCTGGCCGAGGTGGACAGCAGCTATCAGCTTCAGCATGGCCTGAGCCGTCAACGGCACTGGCTGGACGAAGCGGCGCGGCGGGCGGCACGGCAGGCCGATGAGGCCGAACGGCTGTTCGAGCTGGGTGAACTCACGCTGGACCGGGCGCTGCGGGCGCGCATCCAGGCCCAGCAGCTGGCCGAGCAGTACACGCAGGGCCGGCTTGCCGAGGCGCGCAATCTGCTGCTGCTCTACAAGGCACTGGGCGGCGGCTGGGAGCCTGGGGCGCAGCCGTAGTGTCGTCCCGGCGGCAGGGCTTGGCAGGGTTCCGCCAAAGCCCATCCTCGCAGGCGCGCAGCCGCCCGGCTCATCGTGCAGCAGCGCCATCCTTCGCACTACGCGCGCAGCTGCCTGGTCTGGCTCACATCAGGCCGGTGCCGCGCAGCAGGGTGATGCCGAAGGCGGCCGAGAACATCGCGCCGAAGGTGGTGATGGCGATGATGTTGGCAGCGGCCACGTCGTTGCCGCCCATGCTCTTGGCCATCACATAGCTGGCGGCCGCCGTGGGCATGGTCGACATCAGGAACAGCACACCCATCGGGATGCCCGACAGCCCGAAGGACAGGCCGACCAGGATGGCGACCGCCGGGGCGAATACCAGGCGGCCGATGCTGGCCTGCATCGAGATGCCGGAGGTGTTGCGCACCGAGCGGATGTCGAAGGTGGCGCCGGCGCACAGCAGGGCGATCGGCAGCGCGAGGTTCGCCATGTAGTTGGCGGTCTGCATGATGGCGCCGGGAATCGGCACCTGCAGCCGCTGCAGGATCAGCGCCAGCACGATCGAGAGGATCAGCGGGTTGGTGAGGATGTTGCGGCCGATGTGGCGCAGCTTGGCCTTCCAGCCGCTGGCGCCGGTGCGGCTCAGGGCGATCACCGACAGCAGGTTGTAGAGCAGGGTGATCACACCGACGTAGACGGCGCCCGAAGCCAGCCCGGCGTCGCCATAGGCGTTCAGCACGTAGGCCAGTCCCATGATCGCCATGTTGCTGCGGAACACGCCCTGCACGAACACGCCCTTGTCGCGTGCTTCGGGCACGAAGCGCCAGGCGTAGAGTTCGGCGCCCGCATAGAGCAGCAGCGTGGTGACGAGGCCGGCGGTCAGCAGCCGTGCCTGCTCGCCGTACTGGATGTCGCTTTCGGCCAGTCGTGAGAACAGCAGCAGCGGCAGGGCGTAGTTGAACACCAGCCGCGATGCCTTGGCCGCGAAGTCCGGATCGAGCTGGCCGGTACGCCGCAGGATGAGCCCGAAGCTCAGCATCAGCACGCTGGGCAGTGTCACGTTGAAGGCGAACAGCAGGGCGTCGAGAAAGGGGGGCATCGGGGGGCGGTGCTGGAAAGGTCGTGGATGGTGGTTGCGTGATGGCGTGAGAACGGGAGAGCAAACAGATTATTCGGTGGCGAATTGTTTTGTCGTCGTTGGCGATTCGATATTCTTGGTGATGCGATATTCCCGGGGCGCCGGCTGGACGGCGAGGGCTGGCAAAGCGCAGACCCCAATCCATCGGCCAAGTTGCGCGTATGCCAGGCGCTTGCCTTCAGCGCCCTCACCGAGGCGCGGATGGCTGTTGCGGCCAGCCGGGGGGCTCCTCGCCCCGCATCAGCGCCTGCACCTGCAGGCGGGTGGTGGCTTCCTCGGCACGGGCCGCCACCATCATCGCGGGGTTCTCGAAGGCGCCCAGTGCCGGATCATAGACCTTGGCCAGCACTTGCGTCACTTGTCGGTCGCGCTCGAAATAGAACGCGCTGATCCTTTCGGCCAGGTCGGGCGCCATGCCCAGCAGCACCAGTGCCTGGCGGCTGCTGCGGATGGCGGCATCGAAGGTCTCGCGGATGATTTCATCGGCACCGGCGTGATACAGATTGAAGGTTTCGCGTCGGTCGCGGGCACGCGCCACGATCCTGAGCGCTGGGTTGGTCCGGCGTGCGAATTCGACGATCTGCAGCGTCTGCTCGGGATGGTCGATGGCCACGATCAGCAGCTTCGCGTCGGCCAGACCCGCGGTCATCAGCAGCTCGGGCCGCGAGGCATCGCCAAAATAGGTCTTGACCCCATAGCGCCGGAAGCCGGCCACTTTGGCCGGATCATAGTCGATCACCGTGGTCTTGTGGTCGCAGGCGCTCAACAGGCTGTTGATGATCTGGCCGAAGCGCCCGTGGCCGATGATCAGCACGGGATGACGCTCGTCGATGGCGTCCTCGCTCTGCGGGATGGCCGCCCGATAGGCGCGTGGTGCCAGCACCCGGTCGTAGAGCAGAAAGCACAGCGGCGTCAGCAGCATCGACAGCGTGACGACCAGCAGCAACAGATTGGCGGTGTCTTCCGGCATGATCGCGTTGCCCACCAGAAAGCTGAGCAGCACGAAGCCGAACTCGCCGGCCTGGGCCAGCGCGAGCGCGAACAGCAGGCTGTCGAGCCGGGGCAGGCGGAACAGCCGGGCCAGTGCCCACAGCACCAGGGCTTTCAGCAGCATCACACCCAGCGTCAGCGCCAACACGGTGCCGAAGTGCTGAAAGAGCAGCGAGAAATCGATGGCGGCGCCCACCGTGATGAAGAAGATGCCGAGCAGCAGGCCCTTGAAGGGCTCGATGTTGCTTTCCAGTTCGTGCCGGTACTCGCTGTTGGCCAGCACCACGCCGGCCAGGAAGGTGCCCAGTGCAGGGGAGAGCCCGATCAGCGACATCAGGACCGCGATGCCGACCACGAGTGCCAGCGAGAACAGGGTGAAGATCTCGCGCAGCCGGGCCTGGGCGATGTAGCGGAACACCGGGCTGGCCAGATAGTGACCGCCGATGATGATGCTGGCGATCACGGCGAAGATCAGCAGCGTCTTGGGCCAGCCGTGCAGATCGGCGAACAGGTTGCTGCCCTGTTGGGCACTGTAGGCCGTGGCGTGATCGATCAGCTCGGGCTGAGCCAGCAGCGGCAGCAGCGCCAGCATCGGGATCACGGCGATGTCCTGAAAGAGCAGCACGCCGAAACTGCCTTGTCCGCCCGGGGTGTGCATCAGATGTTTCTCGTCGAGCGTCTGCAGCACGATGGCGGTGGACGAGGAGGACAGCACGCAGCCGGCTGCGACCGCCACCCCCCAGTGCAGGCCCAGCGCCATGCCGACGGCGGCGATGGCCGCAGTGGTCACGAGCACC
>JBHADS010000411.1:0-5285 GCA_041855185.1 Lautropia sp.
CAGCGACTGGGAGCTGACTGCCACCCCGGCCGTGTTGCCGATGCGGCTGGTGATGTGCCCCAGAATCTGCTGGATGCGGTTGAAGAAGCCCGCCCCCTCCTGGACATTGACGTACTCGCCGCGGGAGTTGACGGCGGCGTGCCAGAGGTCGTCGATGGTATCGAGACGGCCGGGATTGATCGGGTTCGGCCAGGATTTTTTGCCATCGGTCAGCGCCGAGTAATCCTTGTCCGGATCGAGATTGCCGCTGACGCCGAAGCTCAGCGTATGGGTGGTGACGTGCTGCCAGAAGGCGGGATTGGACGGATCGGTCGGCACATCGTTGGCCAGATCGAGGTGCAGATCGTTCTTCCACAGATCCATCGCATAATCAGCCAGCGAGCCCTTGGCAGCACTCTTGAAGGGGTTTTCGGGCTTGTACTGATAGGTACGCCCTTCGCTGCCCTTGATCAGCTCGCCTTCGAGGTTGTCCGATTCCAGGGTGTAATCCGAGGCGTACTGGCCGGCATAGCTGCGGAAGTTGTACAGGCCGTCGGTCATCAGCACGTGGTAGCTGCGCCGGCAGCTCAGCTGACGCCCGCCGGTGCCCGTGGCCGGATCGGTGCCCCAGGGCCCCCGGTCGTCGGTGCGCTTGAAATACTTGCCCATCTCGAACATCGCATTGGTCAGCGGTGTGCTGCCATTGGGCACGCTGGTGATCAGCCAGTTCATGAAGTCGGCGCGATCCTGACCCTTGAAGCTGCGCACGCCCCGTTCGAGCACCTCGTGCTCGAGGCCATCGACCTCGCTGGCCTGCAGCTTGTTGATGCGCCCATAGCCCACCCGCACATGCTCGGGCAGCGCCACGAAAGCCCGGCCCACGGCCCCGATGGCCACATGCATCCGGGTGCGGTGATACTGGTACCAGTTGGCAAAGTTCTGGTATTCCTGCGCCTGCGTGCAGATCCGGATGCCCGCCGTCGCGCCGGGAGAACAATCCCGGCGCCCATCACCGCGCTGAAAGCTCATGTGGTCCATGATGGACACACGCTTGTAGTTGGCGATGTTGCGCTTGTCGGCCTCGGTCGGCGGTGTGGGCGGCTTGGCTTTTTCGCCCGGCCAGCTGAACTCGTAATAGGTGGCGGGAATGACGTGGGTCTGCGTCGTGTCCTCGGTACAGGGAATCGTGCCGAACTCACCCACGTAGCCGGGGCGTTCCTTCTCGCAGATCACGAGTTGGCCCTTCTCGTGCCGCCCCGTCAGGTCGAGCTTCAGATTGCGGACCGAGGTGTAGAAGGCGTGACCGTACCCGGGCCGGCCCAGGGCATAATGGAGGTGGAAGGAAGCCTCCGTCGGCTTGGCGTTTTCCATCAGTCGGCCGTCGGCATCCACCCACGGCAGATACTGCACCTCGGGGTCGTAATAGAGGGTATTGACCTTGGGCGCACGCCGTCGCGCACCGAGCACATTGGTATCCGAGGTGGCGGCCAGCCCTTCCACGTAGTAGACGTAGCTCGCCCCAGCGGGTTCGCCGGGGTGAAAGGCAAAGCTGTGATCCGGCAGCTCACTGTCCGGTAGGTAGTTATAAGCCATCGAACCGGAGTCGTCGAGGGTGAAGACGATGTTCGGTTCCACGATGCCGGGGTCCTTGACGATCAGCGAACGCTGGGCAATCCCGGCCAGGGCAGGCGCTGTTCCCAGGGCACAGGCCGTCAGCACGACCAGGCGGCGCAGCCGCAGCCGCCTCAAGGCCCTGGACCGCACGCCAGCATTCCATTGGTTGAACAGGTTCATAGTCTCGCTCAGCAGATAACAAGCTACAGTACGGCGCCCTTGGGTGACGCCGCTGAACGACCATCGGCACGGGTGCCGACATCCCGAAACGATCCCCGATGTCATGCTCGGCTGCACATCGGGACGGGAGACGTATGAAGACCCAGTGCCTCGACACTGGAGATTGAAGCAAGGCGGCCAAAACGGCCAACCCAAACAGACAGACGGACAACTGGTCCGACATGCAGCCAACAGCGGGGCGCGGGGCCATCGGCGCACCCGGCATGGCGTGGAGCCCAGCCCTTTCCTCACAAGACGAAGGCCACCCGCAGGTGGCCTTGCCGGTGCCTCATGCCGCATCGGTACGGATCAGGTAACGCCGGCCTCTGGCCTGCCTTGGCAGAACCAGCAAGCAGGCAGCGCTCTGCTCCCGCCGCATCGGCAGCCAGGAGCGGTCCCGCCTTCAGGCAGCCCTCGCTGCGCCGGCCCTCACTTCCAGCAGGTCTGCACCGTGTTGCCAGTCTTGGCGTTGCTCAGACCGCGCTGGCCGGTGTTGGTCAGCGTGAAGCTGCCACAGGGTTCGTTGAAGCCCGCTACCGGCGCCGCCGTCAGGGTGAAAGCATGCGCCTCCGCCTTCAAGGTGATGTTGTAGCGGGCGGCGCCGGCACGCGGCGATTTCTTCAGCGAATCCGGCAACCCCAGCGCCTTGCCATTGCGGTCCTTGTCATAGGCGTTGTGCAAGGTGTAGAGGCGCTGCATGTACTGCGACGCCTCCAGCATCACCGCCTGCATCTCTGCCCGATTGGCCCGGCGGATGTACTCGAAGTAGGACGGCACGGCGATGGCCGACAGAATGCCGACGATCACCAGCGCGATCATGATCTCGATCAGCGTGAATCCGCGCATTTTCATGGTGTGTCACTCCCGGTTGGTGCCTGCGGCGCAGGGTCGTGCGCTGGCGCAGGCGTCGGTCGATTACTGGATGGAACGGATCATCGATTGCAGCATCACCTCGGAGCCCCGGGTGTTCTGGAAATCGAAGCCACCGGAGGCCAGCTTGGGCGGCGCCTTGTAATCCGGACTGAAGCCCTTGACCGTGATCCGGTAGAACATCAGGTGGGCCGAGTTGAAACCCCGCGATTCGGCCGTCACCGTGCCCGGCACCGGCGGCGACACCTCACGCCACTCGTCGATGGTGAAATGCCGGATCAGGCACTGGGGCTCCACCCGGATGGTGTTGGGCATCCCGATCGTGGTCAGCGGCACGATATGCACCTTCGAGTCGGCTGCGGTGGTGTCCCAGTTGGCCTGCACCAGCCATTCGTTGTTCTGGCTGCGCCGGTAGTTGACGAGCATCCTCGTGCCCGTCGGGTCGTTGATGACCATGTTCTCGCAGTAGCGCAGGGCCACTTCGGCCGCCTGGAAAGCCAGTTGCCGGTTGCGCATGTTGTGCGCCACCATGTCGGTATTCATCGAGACCTTGACGGCCATCGCCGTCCCCAGGGCCATCACGGCCAGCAGAATCAGGGTCATCAGCATCACGATACCCTGCTGCCTGCGGCCCGCGGCCGCTGCTCTGTTCATTGGCTTCATGGCGATGAGATCCTGTTCCGGATGGCGACTGTGGTCGCGAATGCCTGCCGGAAACGACGGTCGTTCTGCGTGCGCACGTTGCCGTCGCAATCGACGTAGGGGGTATTGGGCTGATCGTTGACGTTGTCGTCACTGCGCAGCACCAGACAGATCCGCACCGCGTTCACCGAGCACCAGCTGTTCGCCTGCGGATTCAGGGCCGAACAATCGCTTGCCAGCTCCGAGGCCGATGCATAGCGCCCGGTATGCCCTTGCAGCGAGCGCTCGTCGAACACCGCATTGTGGGTATTGGCCTGCTGATTCAAGGGCGACAACCCGTAGCGCACCCGGAACTGCTCGACGTTGTCGGCCACCTGCTCGGTGCGCCCATTGGAACGGCAGAACAGCCCCGGGTTGCCGGTTGCCGCATTGGCCACGAAATAGCGCTCCTCGATCACGTCCGAGATCGCATAGCTCGAAAAGTTTGGTGCAGTCGCTCCAGCCGGTGTCTTCGCCCGGGCGTTGTCCACCATCGTCTGGCTGACATATTCATTGCCGACGCAATCCCAGTTGCGCCCGCCCTCCTGCACCTGAAAGCGCAGCGCCAGCGCATCATTCACGCGCTGTCCCGTCGTCGTGCTGCCCGCACAGCTCAGTGCATTCCAGGCGACGCTGGTGTCGGCAAAGCCCCCATCACAGCCGCGCAGCGGCAGCTCATCCTGCAGCAGCGCATCCGGCGCCATCACTTCGGAGATCGGCATCCAGAAGCCCACCATCCGCGCATGTTCGGTCAGCTGGTTGAGCGCCATCTGACCCATGTCGTACATGCGCGCCTGGGTATCCTGCTTGCGCCCCGAGGTGCTGGCCCCTCCCACCGTGTACAGCACCGCCCCGGTCACGACCAGGCCGATGGCCACCGCGATCATCATCTCGATCATCGAGAAGCCCTGCTGGCGCGCGCCCTGCCCCATCGCGGACCGGCCCACCGCCGGGCCGTGCTGACTGAGCATCGGGACGGCCTGCGGCATCGCCCTGCTCCGGTCTGCCCTACCGGCCTGCCACGCCTGCCAGAGCCTGCGTTTCGGCAGCGCCGGCAAGAGGGCCGTCCACCCCTGTTTCATCCACTCGACTCCTGCATGGCTCACAGCATCACCCCCAATGGCAGGCACTGCGGTTTCATCC
Source organism: Lautropia sp. (assembly GCA_041855185.1). GTDB lineage: Bacteria > Pseudomonadota > Gammaproteobacteria > Burkholderiales > Burkholderiaceae_E > Lautropia. The sequence continues at coordinate 4,507 of JBHADS010000411.1, forward strand.
TGGGATTGCCGATGCTGGCCGGGCACAGCGACGAGAACGAGATCTGCTGATCCTCGTTCGTCGAGGCATCGGCATTGCTGACCGGTTGCAGCCACAGCGCCCAGATCATCATCCGCCCCCCGCCCAGTTGTTCGACATGGAAATCCCCACCCGGCAGGCTGTTGCGGATCGTCCGCCGCATCTCGCTCAGATCGAAGGCCGCCATCTCGGCAGGCGTGCACACCGAGGCGAAGCAATCGACCGGCGCACTGGCGATCGTCGCGTTGGGGTTGTAGGCATCGACGAGGCGATAGCTGGCGGCCGCACCGCCGTTGGCCCGCATGCGGTCTGACAGCGCCGTGCTCAGTTGCAGGGCCATCCCCCGCAGCTCGGAGCTGCGCTGGTACTGCATCGACTTGGACTGTGCCCACAGCAGTGACAGCATGCCCATCGACAGCAGCACCACCGCCACCAGCACTTCGATGATGCCCGAGCCACGCTGGCGATGCGCCCGCGCGCCACGGTGGACGGCGCCTGGACGCACGGCCCCGGAGGCCCGCATGGCGCGCGGTTTCAGCCTTTCTGGTGTTGGCATGGGAGCTGGATTCCTTTCAGAGCATGAGACAGAAGACGGAGCGACACGACGCATCAGGGATTGCGGGGGCATGACCCCGGCTGCAGCACACCGTTGGAACTCAGACAGACCGTGCGCGACAGCGTGTTGTAGGAGGAATCCGTGCTCGGCAGCGGCGGCCGGAAGATGAATTCACGCGCGCCGCCGACGATCAGCACGCCATTGC
>JBHADS010000412.1:0-7235 GCA_041855185.1 Lautropia sp.
GCTTCTTTGACACTCGGATAGATTGGTCAAAGAGGTTTTCAACTGATGTTGACCCCTGTGTTCGAGAGAGAGAGGAAAAATCAATGAACTTCACGGTTATGCGTAAGTCCATGCTGTGCACCGCCATCGGTCTGTGCCTGGTGGGAATGTCTGCCCATGCGGCTGATCCCGTCGCCAGCACGACGGGCGGTCTGCCCGGGTATGAAGTGATCAAGGCGCCTGCCAGCATCGACAAGCTCAAGCGCGTGCAACAGAAGCTGGTAGCGCCGCCGAATGTGCCGGAGCACAGCCTCGAATCGCCGGCCGCACCGCGTGTCGTGCAGGTGGAGATGTTCATCGAAGAGAAGGAAATCGAGGTCGAACCAGGCGTGTTCATGTGGGCCTTCACCTTCAACGGTTCGGTGCCCGGCCCGATGATCATCGTGCATGAAGGCGATTACGTCGAGCTGACGCTGAAGAACCTGTCGAAGAACGAACTGGTGCACAACATCGACTTCCACGCCTCGACCGGGGCGTTGGGCGCTGGCGAGCTGACCCACGTGCAGCCGGGCCAGGAAGTGGTGGTGCGCTGGAAAGCCACCAAGCCGGGCACCTTCGTCTATCACTGCGCACCGGGTGGCCCGATGATTCCCTGGCACGTCGTGCACGGCATGAACGGCGCAATCACCGTGCTGCCGAAGGGCGGGCTGAAGGACAAGAACGGCAAGCCGATCAAATACGACAAAGCCTATTACATCGGCGAGCAGGATTTCTATCTGCCCAAGGATGAGAACGGCAACTACAAGCGCTACAAGAGCGCCGGCGAGTCGATGGCCGACGACAAGGAGGTCATGGACAAGCTGATCCCGACGCACGTCGTCTTCGGTGAGCGCAAGGGCGCCTATACCGGTGAGAACGCGATGACCGCCAAGGTCGGTGAAACGGTGATGATCTATCACTCGCAGGCCAACCGTCAGTCCTATCCGCACCTGATCGGCGGCCACGGTGATTATGTCTGGGAGCGCGGCAATCTGGCCGATGCACCGGCACAGGATCTGGAAACCTGGGTGATCGCGGCTGGCTCGACCGGTGGCGCGATGTACACCTTCAAGCAGCCGGGCGTCTATGTCTATCTGAGCCACAACCTGATCGAAGCCGTGAACCTCGGTGCACTGGCTCAGATCAAGGTCGATGGCAAATGGGACAACAACCTGATGGAACAGACGGTTGCGCCCCGGGCCTTCAAGGAGTGATGCGGCCCTGAACGCCGGCCTGTGCAGCCGCACGGGCCGGTGAGGCACGATGCCGGAACCCCGGATGTCGAGCCGCCTCGCCGGGCAACGGTGGCAGGTGGCTCGGATATTCGGTGCTTCCGGCGCCGGGCTGATCATGATGAAGAAAGTTGGAGGGTCTGGAGGCGGGAAGCCGGCCGTGTTGCCGACTGGGGCTGCCAGCCATGCCCGACCCGAATGAGCCGATGAACGAGGGCTGTCATGTTCCGGAGTTTCAGAAAATCCCTTGCCCTGTTGCTGTGCACGCTGGCTTTGGCTGCCGGCCCGGCGATGGCGCGCGATATCAGCTTCGATCTGCAGGATGACAAGGGCCGGGTGACACAGGACAGTTATCCCGGCAAATATCTGCTGCTTTCCATCGGCTTCACCTCGTGCCCGGACATCTGCCCGACCACGCTGTACGAATATGCCGGCGTGATGCAGTCGCTGAAGAATCCCGATGCCATCCAGCCGATTTTCGTGACGGTCGATCCCCGCGTCGATGATCCCGCGCGGCTGAATGCCTATACCCGCCATTTCGATGAGCGGATCGTCGGTCTCAGCGGCGAGATGGACAACATCAAGGCGCTGGTCAAGCAGCTCGGCGCCACCTTCGGTTATCGGATGGACGGCAGGAAGGTCGAGAATCCCGAGGCGGGCGACGGCTATACCGTCTATCACAGCGCATTGATCTATCTGGTCTCGCCCGAGCGCAAGCTGGTCGACGTGTACGATTATCAGATCGGCGCCGACAACCTGACGGCGGAACTGGACAAGGTGCTGGGTGCGCCCGACGGCCAAGGCGGCGAGAGCGGGGCGTCCGCGCCTGCGGATGCGCCGTCTGCGAATGGTGCCGCAGTGCCTGCGGCTGGCGCCGAGGCAGCTGCTGCGCCCGGCGAGAAAACGAAGGACCGTTGAGCCTTCTCACGCTGGGTTTCCCCATCCCGAGGAACACCCGCCAGCTACGGGGCTGCCGTGCGCGGGTGTGTCCGAATCCGTGGCGTGCGGGCCGTCGAGGCAGGGCTGATGAGCCGCCGAATTTCCTCGGGTGGGCGGGCGCTGGCGAGATTCATTGTGTCGAGATCAAGGAGAGTTCGATGAAAGCCGTTGTTCTGATTGCTTCTGCCCTGCTGATGGCGCAGGTCCAGGCTGCCGAGCCGCGTGTGGCCACGCATACCCAGCTGCATGATTGCGTGATCCAGGAAGTGCTGCCCGGCAAGAACATGACGGGCGCTTTCGTGCGCTTCGTGCATACGGGTGAGCCGGTCGAGCTGGTGCGCGCCGAAGTGCCCGGGGTCAGCCAGAAAATCGAGCTGCACAGCATGGCCGTCAAGGATGGGGTGATGGAGATGATTCCGTTGCAGAACGTGCGGCTGGAAGCGGGCGAACGGGTGTTCAAGAAAGGCGCCGACCATGTGATGCTGTTCGAGATCGCCGAGAAGCCGGCCATCGGCAGCAAGCACACGATGACCGTTCACTTCAGTGACGGCACCCAGGCCAGTTGCGAGGCGCTGGTCAAATCGGTGCAGGATGTGATGAAGGATGCCGGCATCAAGGGCGGCAAGAGCAAAGGTCACTGATCAACATGAACCGACGTGATTTCATTCGGTCGGGCAGCGCCGCCGCCCTGGCGGCGGCCGGTGGAAACGTGCTGGCCAATGCGCCGGCCGCCTCCGAAAAGCCCAGATCGCTGTATGCGCCGACGCGCTATGCGTTCGTGGCCGACCGGATCAGTCCCTTCATCAGCATCGTCGACATCATCAGCGGCACCTATGTGGATTCGCTCTACATCGGCATGCGGCCGCAGGTGATGGAAATGGCGCGTGACGATTCGATGCTGGCAGCCGCCTCGATCGAGGTCTCGGGCATCTATTTCTACAATCTGAAGACCCGCGAATCCCATCTGATGCGTCTGCCATCGCCGGTGTTCCAGATCATGTTCGTGCCCCAATCAAAACTGGTGGCCGTCGGCATGCGTGATCAGGTCGGCATGATCGATTACGAGAACTTCACGCTCAAGCTGTTCTCGAAGCGTTTCGACTCCGACCGTCGTCAGACGCCGCTGAACACCTATTATTCGCTGCTGTTCAGCTCCTTCAGCCGGACCTTCTGGGTGCTGGACGAGGACAAGCCGCGCATCTTCAAGAAGGTTGGGGAGGATGAGCCGGATTCGCCCTGGCAGGAAATCGATTTCTCCGGCCGTATCAAGAGCGGGTCGGGGCTGGGGATCGGCGTGGCCAGTGCCGAGGATTATCTGCTGGCGATGACCACCGACGATGGCTCGGAGGGGCTCGTCTATTATCCCGACGAGGATCGGGTGATCAGCACCGGGCCGATGCGTACCGTCGGCACCACCAACGAGCCGATGCTGATGCCCTATATCGATGCCTATACCAAGCACGTCATCTTTGCCGATGTCGAGGGCAACGTCGCGTTGTTCGAGCTGGAGAAGGACCGGGAGAAGGCGCAGCGCTTCCGGGTGGATTTCTCGCCCCGGGTGATCCGTACCGGCTGGCTGGAAAGCACCTGGATTCTGGGCGGTGACAAGGGGCTGATGTTCCAGTCCTTCGATGATCCCTCGGATCGCAAGGTCTTTCGCTTCCCGGCCGAGGTGATGAACATCTGGGTGACGGGCGACAGCAAGACCGCGCTGGTCTCGATCGACGAGCAGCGCGCGCAACTGTTCCCCTACGATATCAAGACCCGCGAGCTGCGTGACCCGATCCGCGTCAAGGGCGTGGGCATGGCCAGCCTGATCCGGATGGGCAGCAACAACAGCATCTGCTATTGAGGATGATGTGTGCACGGAGTACGCATGTACGCATGCTGCTCCGCGCGCACAAGCAGGTACACATGCCCAAACACGCGCAAGACAGGCAGATGCCCATGCCCGCGTGAACGCAGACGAAACACCTACACAGCATAGCGCACCACGTCCCACCACGCCTCCCATCCCCATACAACGAAGAAAGCCCCGCTAAGGGGGCCTTCGTGTGTGCGGGCAGCCCCGTCGAGGGCTGCCGCTTCACCGATCAGAAGCTGCCGGTGCCCCAGTATTGCGGTCCGGGGGCTTCGACGTGCTGGCCGACGACCTGCAGTTGCTGACCAAGCTGCCAGTTCGCCGGTATGCGGTAGCTGGTGCAGACCGTGCGCTGCAGCTCGGTCAGTGCAACCTTCCAGCACAGCTTGGCTTCGTCCGGCTGTTTGCCGGGCAGAACCTCCATCGTGACGACATTGCTGTTGTCACCGAAGCGGGTCTGCCATTGGTTCAGCGTACCGAAGGGGACCAGTCTGTCGATGCCGTAGTTGCGGTGGTTGGTGGCGTGCAGGGGGATCACATTTTCTTCGTCATCTTCGTCAGCACTGCCGATGGCAACGGCCACGTAGTTGCTGACGCTTTTGGCGGGTGAGTCTTTACCGAGATAGCTGTTGGTCATCGAGAATCCGAGTTTCAGCCGCTTGAACATCGGGTCGTCGGGATCAGCGGCACTGCTTGAACCGGTGTAGCGGCTCGAGACCAGCGTGCTATAGACTGCGCCATCAAGGGGTTGGTAGACATCGGGGTCCACTTCGCTGTCTATCGCGTCGATATCGTAGTGCGACATCACCGCGGCAGCCTGCGTGCTGTCGGGCTGAACGCGGTTGCCTGCTGCATCGACGGCGCTCGCATAGCGCTGCGGCAATGCGCGATCAGGACTGAGCCCTGTGAAGCCCCACGAGTCGATCATGGTGGCCAGCACGCCGCCGCTGATACCCTGGGCACTGATCGGTGCGTCTGCCACCTGTTGGGGGGCTTCACCCGCCGTGCGCCAGTACAGGAGCCCAGGCTGGGTCTCGCCATATACGCTGCGATCATCCACGACGTAGTAACCCTTGAATTCGAGCTTGTCGCCGATCTTCCATCCTTCGGGCACGTTCCAGATCGAGCAGGTCAGCCGCTTGGCGTTCAGCGCATGGGCATTCAGGCAGACGCGGAATTGATTGTCGGCCTCACCATCGAGCACCATCAACTGCGCGAACTGGTAGCCGTTTTCATGGCTTTCCCAGTGCTGCAGCACGCGGTAGAGGGGCACGTCCTCGCCCTTGCGCAGCACCAGCGGCCGTGCGGCAGTCAGCGTGTGGGTCACGCGGTCTTCGACAGTATGAGCGTTGATTGGACTGCTCGCCCGCATCATCGGATCGATCCTCAGCAGCTCGGTACCTGCCGGTGCACTGACCTGGGCCGCAACGTCTTCCTTGGCACCAGACAGGCTCACGGCCAGCCGCAGCTCGTTCAGGGCGAAGGCTGCGCGCTGGCTGCTATCCCAGACCACGGCGCCAAGCTCGAAGATCTTGGGACCCGGCATGCCTGCGTGGATATAGGCCGGGTCCGTGGTACTCTGGTCGACAGACAGCGCCGGCACGTTGGGATTGGCGATCGGCGTGCCGCCCGGCATGGGCCCACTTGAGGGACGTGCCCAGACATAGACGGGTTCGCGCGAGTACCTGCCGCCCACGGTGGTGGTGTCGGCCAGTACCGTAGCCAGCAGATCGGCGCTGAGCGTGGGTCCGGGTGTCGTATCGTACTGATTATTGCTTGAGGATAGCGCTGCGCCGGTGTTTTCCTTGGTGTTGGTCAGGCTGGTGGATGAGCTGCCGCTGTCGCCGTTGCCGCCGCAACCGGTCAGCATCAACAGAATGGCAGCGCCGATCTGAAGTTTGGGGTTGGCTTTCAACATCGCTGTGCTCCTTGGACATTTTTTGCCCGGGGTCAGACACCGTGATCGGAGGGATACACGAAGATGACGCCTCAGGTCGTCGACTTCCGCAGGGTGGATGAATTCCTGCAGGGATGACTGAAGTCATCATAGCGCAACTATCTGTAACATTTGCCGGACTAGAGCACTCTGTTGGATTTGAGGCTGTTGCGAATAGCAGACGCTCAATGAAGCCTGGATTCAGCGTGAAGGTGAGCGGGGGAGCCAGGAATAGGTGGACAGAGTTCGTGGAGCCGTTGTTTCACGGGACCGAAGCTGCCTTCGGCCTGAAAATATGTACAAACAATGAAGAAAAGAGCCGGACAAGCTTGAAAAACACCCATTTTTCGTAAGCGAAAAGCCACTTTCGGAGGGGCGAAGCTAATCTGTTGACGCAGGTTTTTGGCATATATTTAGGCCAAATTGAAACTTTCGCTGAATTTATTTATTGGTTCGATTTTTATTGTTTAGTAGTTTTTTGCCTTTTGTGTCTTGTCGGCTGGTCGTAAATCCAATCGTCGATCCTGGCGATTTCTTTATATGAAATCGATTTCTTAAGATGAACTTTCGTGCCTGGACGGTGCCGTGCGGGTTCCTCCTGCGCCGAGCGTGTCCTACAGCAAGCGTGACAACGCCCTGCAGTGCAGGGTTCCGGGGCAAACCCGGGAATGCCTGGGCGCACGGGGGGGCGTTGTCCGCCTTGGAAAACCCGCCGGGGTGCGTTGGGTCTGGATGGCGAGGCAGGCTCATCGCCTGCCTTTCGCGGGAACGAATACGTTCATAACACGCTCTAGAATCGGGAGCGATGAACGCCTTGGCGGGCCGGCGCCGTCGCGGCTGTTTTTCCGCCCGCAATCTTCCGGCCGTACAAGCGCCGGGATCAGGCGCGGACCGCGCAGCCCGATGGCGTCCATTTCATCCGCTTGAATCCGTACAACCCCAGGAACACCATCGTGAGCCCCTCTGCCTCCCATACCTTGCCCCCTCTCGAAATCGATGCATCCCAGGGGCCGGCGCCGCTGGGCATGCCCGTCGAACAGTTTCTGCGTGACTACTGGCAGAAGCGCCCGCTGCTGATTCGCAACGCCTTTCCCGATTTCGAGTCGCCGATCCAGCCCGAGGATCTGGCCGGTCTGTCCTGCGAGGAGACGGCGCTCTCGCGGCTGGTGCGTCACGACAAGGCCAATGACCGTTGGCATCTGCGTACCGGCCCCTTCCAGGAAGAGGAGTTTCCGGGGATGCCGGATCA
>JBHADS010000413.1:0-5504 GCA_041855185.1 Lautropia sp.
CCTGCAGCGGCGAGCCCGAAGCCAGCAGCCGGTCGGCCGAATCGAGGGTGCGACGCAGGCTCTGGACGCTGCGGTTCAGCTCCGGCGTCGTCTCCATGTTCAGCCGCTTCATCGTGCCTTCGGCCTGAACCAGCGTGCGGCGCATCCCTGCCAGCGTCTGCTTCAGTTCGGTGCCGATCTCCTCGAAGGGGATCTTGTTGACCTTGTCCAGCAGCGTGGCGATCTGGTTCTGGAATTCATCCATCGAATTGGGCACCGTCGGCATCAGCGGCCAGGCGCCTTCCCGTTCGACAAGCGCCTTCTTGGCCTGCGGGAAGAAGTCCAGGGCCACGTAGAGCTGGCCGGTCAGCAGATTGCCGGTGCGCAACTGAGCGCGCAGGCCACGATCGACCAGCCGTTGCAGGCTCTCCAGTTCGTGCTCGGGGCTGGCCGCCTCGCCTTCCATCCGGACCTGTCCGGTGCCATCGAGGTTCATCCGCTCGGGGAAGATCTCGATCAGCACCGGCATCCTGACATCGCCGGTCTTGTCATCGACTTCCATGCCGATGGATTTGACGCGGCCCAGTTCCAGCCCGCGGAAATCGACCGCGGCCCCGGGCTGCAGCCCGCGCAGCGACTGATCGAACTCCAGTACCAGCGTGCGCGAGGGGCCATCGAGGGAGGCCATCGCCGTATCCTGGTCGCGGGCCAGACGGAAGTGGGTGTTGCTGTGGGCCTGCGCGCCGCGCCCCTCCTCGGGCGAGGCGAAGGCGATGCCGCCCAGCATCATCGTCAGCATCGATTCGGTGCGCACGTTGACGCCTTCGGCATCGATCTTGGCGTTGACGCCGCTGGCCTCCCAGAAGCGGGTATTGGTGCCGACGAATTTGTCATAGGGGCTGTTGACGAAGATGCGGATACCCACTCCTTCGCCATCCTCGTCCAGCGAATAGCTCGTCACCCGGCCCACGGCAACCTGCCGATAGAGCACCGGCGAGCCGATGCCGAGGGAGCCGAGCTGGCGGGCCTTCAGCAGAAACTCCGTGCCGGTCTCGTCGTAGAGCAGCGAGGGGGGGGTCTCCAGCCCCTCGAATTCGGTGGTCTGCTCATCGGACTTGCCGGCATCGACGCCGATGTAGGCGCCCGACAGCAGCGTCGACAGCCCCGACACGCCGGAGACATCGGCCCGTGGGCGCACCACCCAATAGCGTGAATCGCGTGCGAGGAAGGCGTTGGCCTCCTTCTGCAGCCGGATCGAGACCAGCACATGCGAACGGTCCTCGGCCAGACGGATGGTCTGCACCGAGCCGATTTCCACATCCTTGTAGCGCAGTCGGGTCTTGCCGGCCTCCAGCCCTTCGGCCGTCTTGAAGGAGACCGTGATCACCGGCCCGTGCTGGGTCAGCTCCCGGTAGGTCAGGATGGCGCCGATCAGCCCCGCCAGCAACGGCAGCAACCAGATCATCGAGGGAATCCAGCGATAGCGCCGTTCGGTAAGCTCGGCTTCGACGATCGGCGTCAGCTCGGCGTCGGCCTCGACGGCCGTCGTCGGTCTGGTGTTCGCGTGCGGGTTCTTGTCGTCAGCGGGCGTCATGGGTCAACAGTCTTCTCGTGTCATCGTTGAGCGTTTCCAAAGCGGGCATCCCAGCTCAGGCGGGGGTCGAAACTCATCGTTGCCAGCATCGTCAGCACCACCACCGAGCCGAAGGCGGCGATGCCCGGGCCGGCCAGGATGACGGCGACCCCGGGGCGCTGGATCAGCGCGGCGGTGATCGCCACCACGAACACGTCGAGCATCGACCAGCGACCGACCCACTCCACCGCGTGATAGAGCCGGGTGCGCTCCGGCAGCCGCCAGGCGCTGTGACGCTGCACCTGCAGAGCCATCATGAACAGCGCCACCAGCTTGAACAGCGGGATCAGGAAGCTGGCGGTGAAGATGATCGCCGCCACGAACCACTCGCCTTCCATCCAGAAGTAGACCACCCCAGAAAGGATCGTATCCTCGTAGGTGCCGAACAGCGAGTTGGTGATCATCATCGGCATCAGATTGGCCGGGATGTAGAGGATGCAGGCCGTGATCAGCAGCGCCCAGGTGACGCTCAGGTCGTCGAAGCGGCGGCGGGCGAGCTTCGCGCCACAGCGCTGGCAGGACTGCCCCGGGCGCGCATCGGCCCAGACCGTGGCGCAATGCTGGCAGGCGATCAGGCCGCTGCTGCGCGCGGTCGGCAGCGGATGCCGGTCGGGCACCGGCGCTTTTTCAGTCCTCTCGACCCCTGTCCGCGCCGGCTGCGCAGCGGGTGCCGACGCCGCTGCCACGCCCGGCGCCTGCCCGGCAGCCTCCGGGCGGATGTCCGCCCTGCCCGCCACGGCTGCATCCTGACGCGGTGCCGCGGACGCCGCGTCGGCTGAGACCAACGCCTGCGTGCGCGCGGGCCGTGTCCCCGCATACAGTGGCGCCTGACGGATCAGACGGCGCAGATCGACCGTCAGCACGATCGTCAGCGTGATGGTGGTGCCCATCCAGGCCCAGAGCGCCGGCCCCAGGATGACGGCCGCCATGCTGCTCAGCTTGATCAGCGCCACCAGAATGCCGAGCAGAAAGACCTCGACCATGCTCCAGGGATAGAGCTGCTGCATCATCCGGACCAGACGGTTGACGATCCGGTCGGGAATCCGCTGGCTGCTGACGACCAGGAGCGTCATCAGCAGCAACAGCAGGTACATGCCCGGCAACAGTAGCGTCGGCAGCAGCACCATCATCGCCACCGAGATCATCCCCTCATCGAGCAGGGTCAGGATCGAGCCCACCAGCGTCAGCGGCTGCTGCACCCCCTGCAGATCGAGGGTGACGATCGGAAAGGCATTGGCGATGATGAACAGCAGCAGACAGGTGAGCACCAGCGGCACGGCGCGCCCCCCGTCGAGCCGGCTGTATCGGTGCAGCTCGGTCTCGCAGGTGCGGCAGTGAGCCCGTTGATCCGGGCCGGGCTGGGGGCGCTGATGCAGGGTGTCGCAGATGGGACAGGCGATCACGCCTTTGACTTCATGCATGGGCAGGCTTCACGAAGACCCGGGGTGCGACGAAGGCAGGCACACCGGCAACGAGGGCGACAGATCCCAGGCACGCATGCCGCGAGGGCGGGCGCTGCATGAAACGGGACAGGTGCATTGTCTGCTGAAAATGCCAAAACCCGCATTCTACGCAAAGTCGCCCGAGAACTGACGGCAATGTCAGTTTCGATCGGGTGAAGGTGAGCGCCCGGCGGCCCGGTGCAACAGCAGGCGTCCGGGGGGCTGCGGGCGGAGTCGGCGGCGCAGTGGTACAGTGTTGCGCCTGCCCCGTCTGCTCGAGCGTGTTATGAACGTATTCGTCCCCGCGCCCGGCCGGCCTGCCTCGGAGTTCGACCCATGTCCCGCGTTTCCTCCCAGCTCCCCGTCGCGCCCGAAGCCGTCGACTGGCAGCACGCGCAGCCCTTCAGCGCACGCTATGGCGATCGCTATCACACCGCCAGCGGCGCCCGCGCCCAGGCCGAGCATGTGTTCCTGGGCGGCTGCGGGCTGCCCGCCGCCTGGCAGGCTGCGGCTGACGATGCCCATCCCGCGGAAGGCGGGGAATGGCTGATCCTGGAAACCGGCTTCGGACTGGGGCTGAATTTCCTGTCGACCTGGGCGAGCTGGCGCCGCTGCACAGAACGGCGCCCTGCCCGTCTGCGCTTCGTCTCGGTCGAGGCCCATCCGGTATCGGCCGATGACATCCGCCGAGCGGCCCGGATCGATCCGGCACTGGCGGCGCTGGGCGAACAGTTGGCCGATGCCTGGCTGCTGCGCGCCGGGGAGACGGCAGACACCCGGAATACAAATGCGGCCGAGCCTCTCGCGCCTCGCCCGGCGCCCGACGGCCTCTCCCCAGAACCTGACAGCGAGCGGCCGCAGGCGCAGGCGCTGCGCCATATCCGGCTCGTCTTCGAGGCCGGGCAGATCGTGCTGGAGGTGCTGATCGGCGACGCCCGGTACTGCCTGGAGGCACACCATGCCCGGCACGGCGCATTGGGTGCCGACAGTGTGTTTCTGGATGGTTTCGACCCGCGGAAGAATCCGGCCATCTGGGACGAGGCCACGCTGCGCAGCGTGGCGGCGCATTGCCGGGCCGGTACACGGCTGGCGACCTGGACGGTGGCCCGCCCGGTGCGCGACGCGCTGCAGGCGCTGGGCTTCAGCCTGCAGGCGCTGGGCTTCAGCCTGCGCAAGCGTCCGGGGCTGCCCCCGAAGCGGGATTGCCTGAGCGCGGTGTTTGGCGGCGCTGCAGCGGATGTCGTCACCGCCGGGCGGCCATGAGGGCCGGAGACGGCGGCGGAGGCTGCGTGCGGACCGGGCTCAGGCGCGCACGGCCACCACGATGCCGGTCATGATCAGCACGATGCCGATGAAATATTGCGGCTGGAAGCGCTCGCCGAACAGCCAGTGGCTGGCCAGCGGCACCAGCACGAAGGCCAGCGCCATCAGCGGATAGACCTTGCCCAGATCGGCCTTCTGCAACACCCAGATCCAGGCGATGGTGATCAGCCCATACAGCGACAGGGCCGCAAACAGCAGCGCGGCCGTGCGCGGCACCAGAAAGGAGCCGGTCTGCGCCAGCGAATTGGCCGCCAGCTTGAACAGGATCTGGCCGGCAGCCATGCCCACCACACAGACCAGAGCCCAGAAATAAGTCATCACGCGGAATGCTCCTTGGAAGCGGAATCGGGCGAGAGTGGCGCCTCTGCTCGTGCGGACGGCGCGGTGTTCCGGACGGCGTTGCGGGGCCGCCAGGATGGCAAGGCCGGGGAACGCAGCTCGGGAGCCGCCACCTGCTTGGAGTTGGCAGCGGTGGCCATGAAGCGTTCCAGCGTCCGCGAGGTGCGCAGGAAGGGGCGCTGCGGCACCGACTGGATGTCCTGGCCGAGAAAGGCCAGCAGCAGCTCGATGCCGACCAGCACCGGCAAGGCGGACATCATCACCGCGCCCGCCGTGGCCGTGACGCCGATGGAGGCTGCCTCGGTCCATTTGTAGATGCCGAAGGTGCTGCCGAACACGACCAGACCCAGGCCCAGCGGCAGCTGGATCGAGGCCAAGGACAGATCGCGCAGATAGTAGTTGTAGAAGATCCGCTTGCCGGTATTGCGCAGGTGCTTGACGAAGAACTCGCCGATCACCTTGGACACCCGCAGATTGCTGACTTCGTTGCCATAGGAGGCATCCATCGGCACATCGACCACCACCGCGCGCAGGGTGTTGAGGCGGAACAGCATGTCCGACTCGAAGAAATAGCGTTCGCTGATCCGCTTGAAGGGCAGGCTGTCGGCCACGTCACGGTGGATGGCGGTATAGCCGTTGGTGGGGTCGAACAGATTCCAGTAGCCGGAGGAGATCTTGTTCAGGAAGGACAGCAGCGCGTTGCCGATCAGGCGTATCGTCGGCATCTGATGCAGCTGCTCCAGATCGAAGAAGCGGTTGCCCTTGGTGTAGTCGGCCTCGCCGGCCAG
>JBHADS010000414.1:0-2984 GCA_041855185.1 Lautropia sp.
GCACCATCTTTCCATATTGCTCGATCACCGAATGCCGATCGAGAACACCATGCCGGGTATACATCGATTGTGTCTCGGTATTCAATGCGCCACCCCGCTGCTCGGCGCCAGAGATGACATGCCCACATCCGACCAGGACGAGTATTCAAACTCGGCCAGCTCGGCCGTCGACAGGCCGGACCACAGCGCCAGATCCGTCTCGTCCTGAGCGCTGCCCACCACCACATCCAGGCGCACGCCCAGAAATCGGCGCGCACACCCCGCCAGTCCCAGAAAAGCCTGGCGGCCGCGCACCACCTGCTCCACGTCGACGAACATCAGACCGAATCGCCGGATGCCGGTCATTGCGACGATCCGCTTGATCTGCGCGTACTGCGGCATCATCGCATCACGTCGATGGCTGGCCACCAGCAGCATCCGATCGGCGGCCTGCGCCTGCAGCCACTGCGCCATCGCCACCGGCTCGTCCAGCCACAGACAATGGCTGTTGGCCGGACTCCCGTCGACGGCACTGCTGTCCAGCATCTCCGCCAGCGCCTGCCGGTCGACGATGCGCAGCAACTCCCCCCATCCCGCCATTCGTTGTGCCAACTGTTCCGCAAACTGCCTGGCAACCGGCTCAGAAACAAGATGCCCGGCGGGAATCAGCGCCCGCTGCTGCATCCTGAACAACCGGCGCAAACCAGCTGCCTGATCGGTCATGCCATCAAACATGGGCACCCTCGAACAAGTGACGGATCTCGCTGTCGGTCATCGACAGGGAGGGATAACGATTCGTGACCTGACCATCCAGTGCCGACTCGATCAGCTGGCCGAGGTTGGCCGCATGGTAGTCTTCGGGCACCCGCTGGCCATCGGTGTAGCCGACCAGTGGCAATCGATGCCGGATCAGGGCGTCCAGACAGGCGCCCAGCCCTACCGCCTCGTCCACCTTCGACAGCAGCACCCCGGCCGTGTCCCTGGCGCCGAAGGCGCGCAGCACATCCTCGATGCCGCCCGGCTGCGAGCCGGCATTCAGCACCAGAATCCGCTTGACCTGCGCCAGCTCCAGCGCCGAAGTCAGCTGCGACACACGCTCGTCGCGCTGACTGATGCCGGCCGTGTCGATCAGCACCAGACTGCGCCCCTCGTGCTCCTTCAGCAGCGTCTGCAGCACATCCCGGTCCTGCGCCACCTGCACCGGCACCCCCAGCATCTTGCCGAAGGCGCGCAACTGTTCCTGCGCACCGATCCGGTAGACATCGGCGGTGATCAGCGCCAGCGATTTCGGCCCGTGCCGCAGCACATGGTGCGCAGCGATCTTGGCAATGCTGGTGGTCTTGCCCACCCCGGTGGGTCCGATCAGCGCAAACACCCCGCCCCGATCGAAGATCGTGTGCTCGTTGTTGCCCGGCATCACCCCGGCCGCGCTGTTCACACCGGCCAGCGCCCGCATCATCGTCTGACGCAGCCACTCGTCGGCCTGCACATCGCTGTAGTCCACCGGCAAGAGGCTCACCAGGGTGCGCGCCAGCGAAGGCGAGAACTGACACGAGAGCAGATTGCGCAGCAGGCGCATCTGCCCCGGTCTGCGCCGGGCCAGCTCGAACCAGCCGATGCCATCGAGCCGGCTTTCTGCCTGAGCCTTCTGCACCCGTCCATCCGCCTGGGCCTCGGCCATGCCGCTCTGCGCGGCATCGGCGCCATCGGCCTCCTCATGCTCATCCTCGCCCAGCGACAGCGACGGCCATTCCGAACTGGGCTCGGACTGCAGCAGCGACGACAGCGGCATCGGCGCCTGCCGATCGCCCAGCACCTGCGGATCGGCCGAGGCTGCCGCAGCGGCGCTCTGCGCGCCTGCCACCGCGGCCGGCGGCGTCACCTGCTCCGGCGCCCGCCCAAGCCAGCGTCCCGGGCCGCTGCCCAGCATCCGCCGGGCCGAATCCATCACCAGCGACAGCTTCGAGCGCCCCCCTTCGGCCTGCGCCGCCTGCACCGACCCCACCGGCTGCGCCGGAGCCATCGCCCCTGCTGCCTCTGCGGACACCGCAGCCGGCGTCCCGGCAGTGGCGATGCCCACCGCACCGGCCGCCCCCACCGTGGCTGCAGCCTGCCGCAGCCCTGCGCCCGGCACGGCAGCAGCACCGCCAGCCGATGCCGTCGATACCCCGGGCAGCCCGGTTCTGGCGGGCGCTGCGCTGCCGGCCGTGGCCGGCCCCTGGGCGCTCGCCAGCGCCTGCGCCAGCGCAGCAGCCTGCGCCGGCAGCGCCACCGTGCCGGCGTCGGCCACCGGCATGCCTTTTTCCGCCAGGCGCTTGCGTCGCTGCGCCTCGAAGTCCAGCGTGCTCAGCGGAGGCTGCGCAGCCGCATCTGCGCCGGCCTCCAGCCCACCGGCCGGTTTCTGCGCGTCGGCAGACACCTCCTGCGCGCCCGCGCTCCGCCCTTCCGTCGTCCCATCCGCTTCACCAGCATCGTCATTCAGTGCCGGAAAATCAGCCACCGCCCGATCCTGCGCTTCGTCCCGGGCCTTCGTTCCCTTGTCGGCCGTGCGCGTGCGCGCCGCAGACGCCCGGCCTGCCTTGGTACGCCGCGTGCTCTTGCCGCTTTCGGGCGCAGTCTCGGGCGCTGCAGCCTTGGCCGCTGCGCCCTCGGCAGCCTCCACCACCTCCCGGCCGCCCGGTGCCTCGGTTGCGGCCGCCTGCGCTTCCATGTCGGCGGTTTCCACCCCCTGGCTGCCGGCACGGCGCCGCTCGCCCTTCATCGGCGAATCGGCCAACGCCTTCAGGCCGGCCGATACCTGCTCGGCCGCCTTGCGCCGGCGACCGGCGCTGCGCGGCTCGGGCACCACCACCGTCACCCGGATCTCGTCGCCCACCACGTCACTGCTCAGAATGTCGACGTCCGCTCCGAAGCGCTGCTTGGCCAATGCCATCGCTTCGCGCATGGAACGACCACTGAAACTCATGGTTTTCATCGATTACTCCCAATCAGCTGACCGATACGAA
>JBHADS010000415.1:0-3720 GCA_041855185.1 Lautropia sp.
CCCCATGCCTGGCAACTGAATCAGCGCATCAACCGGGCGCGGGAGCGCCTGCGGGCGGGGGCAGCGCTGGCAAGCGTCGCGCAGGAGCTGGGCTTTGCCGATCAGGCCCATTTCCACCGGGTATTCAAGGCGCGTGCTGGCGTTTCGCCGGGACGCTACCGGGGACAGCGTTCCGGGCGCTGAGTGGTGCCTGCAGGCGGGCCGCGTGCTGCTGCGGGTGTCCGGCGCGCCATGCTTGGATCAGCAGCGGGGGAGGCATCCCACGGAGCCGTCGCCCCGGCGCAATTTCGTTCAAGACAGCATCCCTTCTCGTGTCCACACTGGGCAGGCTTTCGTACCGAAGGAGAGGGGATGGAGCAATTCCTGCTGATCATCTCGGCGCATTTTCTGACGCTGCTGTCACCGGGGCCGGATTTCTTCCTGATCGTGCGCTGCTCGCTGGCCGAGGGCTGGCGTGTGGCGGTCGGCAGTTGCGTCGGCATCGCCCTGGTCAACGGGCTGTTCATTCTGCTGGCTTTTGGTGGTCTGGCCATCCTGCAGCCCGGCAGCCTCGTGTTCCTGCTGGTGCAAGGCGCTGGCTGCTGCTATCTGCTCTGGCTGGGCGGGCTGTTCATGCGCAGTGCGGGCCATCGTGCCTCGCTGACCGTGCCGGGAGGCTCGGGGACTGGGGAGCGTGCAGCCCGGCCGTCAGCGGGAGTCCCGTTCGGGCGTCGCTGGTGGCGTGCCTTCCGCATGGGCTTCGTCTCGGCGGCGCTCAACCCGAAGAATGCGCTGGCCTACGCCAGCTTTGCCTCGGTGATCAGCGTCAACCAGAATGCCCTGGGCTGGAAGCTCGCCTATGGCTGCTGGATGTTCGGCATCGTGCTGCTGTGGGACATTCTGGTCGCTTTTCTGGTGGGCAATGATCGGGTGCTGAATCGTCTGGGGCGTGCGCTGCCGGTGCTGGAGCGCCTGGCCGGGGCGTTGCTGATGATGATGGGCATGGCGGGGCTGCTCTGGCTGAGCGTGCTGCGCTGAACACATGACGCGAATCAGACGTGCCCCGGGCCTGCAACGGCCCGCTGGTTCTGCGGCGGCGTCTGGCGCAGAATGCAGGGATGAACGCTTCCGACACACCCACGCCCGCCATACCGGGCAACCTGTTCCTGCTGGCCGTCTTTCTGGTGGGCTTCTTCGCCTTCCTGCAGGTCTATTCGGTGCAGGCGATCCTGCCGGTGCTGATGCAGGATCTGCAGGCCACCGAGGTGCAGGCAGGGTTGACGGTGGGGGCGACAGTGCTGGGCGTGGCGATGATGTCGCCGTTCATGGGGATGCTGTCCGACGCCTTCGGGCGCAAGCCTTTCATCGTCGGCTCGCTGTTCTTCCTGGCGGCGCCGACCGCGCTGATGGCCGGTGTGCAGGGCATCGATCAGATGATGCTCTGTCGGCTGGCCCAGGGGCTGGCGGTGCCCGGCATCACGGTGGTGCTGATCGCCTACATCGGCGAAGAATACGGTGGCCGGATCATGACCCGGCTGATGTCGCTCTATGTCAGCGGCACCGTGCTCGGGGGCTTCATGGGGCGATTTCTGCTGGGCCACCTCAATGAGCAGATCGGCTGGCGTTCGGCCTTTCTGCTGATGGGGGCGCTCTGTCTGGGCGCGGCGATCTTCGTCTGGTTGCAGTTGCCGCCCTCGAAATGCTTTGTGGCCAAACCACGTTTTCGTACTGCGCTGGGCACGCTGAGCCGGCATCTGCGCCATCGGGATCTGATCGCCGCCTGCCTGCTGGGCGCCTGCGTGCTGTGCTCGCTGGTCGGCTGCTTCACCTACATCAATCTGCATCTGGCCGAAGAGCCCTACCGCCTGAATACCGGGCAGCTGGCCAATCTGTTTGCCGTCTATCTGATCGGTATGGTGATCACGCCGCTGTCGGCGCGGCTGATCAATCGCTTCGGCAGTGCCCGGACCGTGCTGCTGGCCGTCGGCCTGTCGATGCTGGGCGTGCTCGGCACCTTGCTCGCGCCGCTGCCGCTGATCGTGGCAGGACTGGCGCTGATGTCATCGGGGGTGTTCATCACCCAGGCGGCCACCATCAGCTACATCGCGGTCAATGTCAGCGAGGGGCGTTCACTGGCCACGGGTCTGTACTACATGGCCTACTATGCCGGAGGCACCGGCGGCGCCTGGCTGTGCGGTCATGCCTATGTGGCCGAGGGTTGGCCGGGGGTGATCGCGGTACTGCTGGGCGTGCAGGTGGCGGCGCTGCTGATCGCGGGGCTGGGCATGGGCGGGTTCCGGCGCCAGGCAGTCTGACGCCCCCCGAATTGATCGGACCCTGCCTCGGTATTGCTCATGTCGCCGCTGGCTTGCCGGAGCTGGGCGGGGCTTGCTGCCGGGATGCCGGGGCCGTCTGCTTATGCTGCAAGCAGAAAACCCAGGCAAGCGCTATGTCTCAGGCAAGCGCCCTGTCTCAGTAAAGCTCCAGGTGCACGCGCCCCTGTCGTACCAGCGTCTTCCAGCCTTCGCCAGAGCCGGTGCTGGACGCTGCCGCGTCCGGATCGGCCTGCATGATGGCATCGAAGGCAGCGCTGACGGCGGCTTCCAGATGCCGCTTGTTGCCGCACAGATAGATGTGCGCATCGCGTTGCAGCAGGCCGCGCAGCAGCGGACCGTGCTCGGCGATGGCGTGTTGCACATAGTATTTCGGGGTGTGGCCATCACGCGGGGCCGTGCCGTCCTTGCGGCCGCCATCGCGTGAGAAGGCGGTCAGCAGGGTGCTCAGCACCCTCTGTTCCCGCAGCGCATGCAGCTCGTCCCGGTATAGAAAATCGTGCGCTTCGGTCTTTTCCCCGAAGATCAGACAGGTTTCGCGTGCGACACCCTGGGCCGCCATTTCGCGCAGCAGACCGATCAGCGGGGCGATGCCGGTGCCGGTGCCGATCAGGATCAGCGGCACCTCGGTCCGGGTCAGGCGGAAGCTCTCGTTGGGGCGGCAATAGATCTGTACCCGGCCCTCGTGCTGCAACAGCAAGCGTGTGGCGCAGCCCTGGTGCAGCCGGCCATTGTGCCGGTAGCGCAGCGCGCGCGCGCACAGATCGATGTGGCCGGCGCCGCCCGGCGAGGCGATCGAATAGGCGCGCGGTTCGATGGTCGGCAGCAGGGTCTGCAGCACGATGGGGGGCACGCGCGCGGGTTCGCAGAAATCCTGCAGCAGATCAAGCAGGTCGGCCTGCCGCAGATAGGCGTCCAGTTCCTGGCTCTGCGCGGGGTTGAGCAGCAGGCGCAATTGCCGGTTGCCCGACAGACCGGCCAGATCGCGCAGCAAGCCCTTGTTCAGCAGCCTCAGCTCCTTGTCGGCCAGCTTCTCGGCCACGGTCTCGTCGCCATACCAGGCGGCCAGCGCCTGCAGCAGCGCGGGATCGTTCTCGGGGATCACGAACAGGGTGTCGCCGGCCTGCCACTGCATGCCGCTGCCCCGAACGTCCAGCCGGATGTGCCAGGCAGGGGCTTCTGCGGGATGGGTGCTCAGGGGGCGGCGTTCCAGCACCGGGGCGGCAAAGACATCGTTTTCACCATCGGGCACCACGCGCAGCTGCAACTGCTGGCCGGCTTCCGTGTCGCCGTGCAGCACCTGCAGCAGCACCGTGCGCCACTGCTCGAAGAACTCGGGGTGCTCAGCGTCCGAATCGACGCGGTTGATCAGCATCTCTGCCTGCCGGTCTTCAAGCATCGCTTCCAG
>JBHADS010000416.1:0-11639 GCA_041855185.1 Lautropia sp.
GACCGGCGACAGGGCAGGGCCGTCGCCACTGTTGCGCACGCGCAGCCGGTAGCTGATCAGATCACCGACTTCGACCGAACGGCTGGCGCTGGTCTTTTCGATCGACAGCGTCGACGACGTGATCGGCTCGGGCGAGGCGATACAGGCATTGGCTTCATAGCTGCCATTGTTCGAGCGGTCGTCGTCGCCGGCGGCCAGATCGTTGCGGGCATTCAGCGTCGCCCGGTTGTAGAGCCCCCGGCCGGCGGTAGCTGCGGCGCAGCTGTCGTTGCCGGTGCTGCTGCCGAAGGGCACCCTGATCCGGAAGTTCAGTCGATAGCTGTCGCTGCCGTCCATCGCCAGCGCCTGTTGACGGGCCAGCGGCCATTGTCCGTCGACCGGGCTGATGTCGATGCGCTGACCGTTGCGGCTGGCCTGATGCGCGATGATCTGCACATCGGGATCGAAGGCCGGGGTATCGACCAGATCGTAGATGCCATCGGCACCGCCGGTGTGCCGGACCGTCAGGGTGTAGGCGATCTCATACTCGTTGAGGACGCCGGCCACCGGGCGCACTTCGCCCTCGACTTCCTTGGTCAGCGCCAGCACGGTGGGGATGCGCTTGCGCTCGACCCGGCAGCCGATGCTCTGTTCGCCCAGGCGCAGCCGCAGTGGCATGGTGCGCCCGTTGGCGTCGAGGCACACCAGCTTGGTCTGATAGCCGGGGGTCTGCGACACGCTCAGCTCGTACTCCTGACCGACACGCAGTTCTTCCGCGGCCGCCTGATCACCGGTGCTCGGATCGAGCCGGATGGTGGCGGACGGATCATTGCTGGGGGTGATGAACAGCACCACCGCGAGCAGGGACGGGTCCGCTGATTCCCCGGGCTGGGCGATGTCGTTGTCACCGTCGATCGTGACGATCTGGTCGAGCGAGATGCGCACCGGCGCATCGGTGTTGGTGATCGTGCAGTGGGCGTCCTCGCCCAGACCCAGCGTCAGGACGCTTTCGTCGAGCGCGGCGGTGTCCGTCTGCCCATTGGCCAGGGTCAGGCTGCACTGCCAGGGGCCGCCCATGAAGTCTTCGCTTTCCTGCTCGCTGAGCCGATAACGGCCGGCCGGCACTTCCACCGCCGTGATGGCGGCCTCACCGCTGCGGCCGGACAGTTGCGGCGCACCGCTGTCCAGCCCGCTGGCCTGCAGCACGAAGTCGCTGGGGCTGGCCTCGCGGCCGAAGCGGATGTCCAGCGCTTTCGAGAGCGTCAGACGGGCGGGCTGGTCATCGTAGTCAATGCTGCAGACCGCCTGATCGCCGTAGTCGAGCTTCAGCGTGTTGCCGCTGACCGCCGGCTGTCCGTTGATCACGCATTGCCAGGTGCCGGGGCGGTAGCCGGGCAGGCTGCCCTGGTGCAGGGTGTAGCTGCCGGCGGGCACCGAGGCGTCGCTGAGGGCTGCGCTGCCGCTGTTGCCGGTGAGCACTTGATCGGCACCGCTGGCGCCGCCCAGCAGGGACAGGGCGATGTCGGCGGCGCTGGCGTTGCCACCATGATCATTGGTCAGCGTGCCGACCAGGCTCAGACGGGGACGCACCGGATCGGCCGTGAAGTGATAGCCGCTGGCGTCGGTCTGGGCGGGCAGAGCGATCTCCCGTATCCGATGGGTCTCCACGTTGCCACCGGCGGTGCCGGCGGCCAGTGCACCAGCCTCCATGTCGTTCAGGCTGCTGTCCGCCGGGCGGGATAGGGTGTAATGGCCCTGCATCAGCCCGCCGAAACGGGGGAGCGGTGTGCCGCTGCAGTCACCGTTGGGGTAGACCGTGCCGCTGGCGCCTTCGGCAAAGCGGAAGTAGCCCTGCGCATCGGTGCGCATCGACAGATTCAGCGTGTGCCCCTTGATGTTGCTGCCTTCGAGGCGGATGCACTGGTCGGCGACGGCCCAGTCCTCCGGATCGAAGACCTGGTTCCGGTTGAGGTCGGCAAAATAGCGTCCGCCCAGACTGCTCATCGCCATGCTGATTCGGACCTGCATGTTGGCCTGCGATTCGACATAGAGCAGGGTGCTGCCCGGGTCGACAGGACGGGCCGAGGCGCGGTTGGCGAAGATGTTGCCGGGATAGGTGCGCAGCGGGTCCGTCTCCAGGTTCAGCGTCACATCATAGGTGGTGTTGGCTGCCAGCCGGGCGATCGCCGGGCTGATGCGGATGGCCGTGCTCTCGCCGATGTTGGCGGGGCAGTCGAGGCTGCCGAATTCGCTGGCCAGACACCAGCGCGTGCTGCCGCCCGGCAGCAGGTTGCTGCTGTCCTGCGGGTCGGAGTGGATCTCCCGTGGCGGGCGCCGGGTGTAGTAGATCCGCGCACCGGGGTCCACGGCGGGGGCGAGCACTTCCTTCAGGCGGTAGGCGCCGGCCTCGAAGCTGGAGGCCGGGCTGCGGCCGCTGAAGCGGGTGGCGCTGATCGATTCGCCATCGCCGACGAAGGGCAGGATGTCGATCAGATCGGGCAGGTTCGGGGCCGTGATTTCATCGCCCTTCGACATGTAGCTGATCGTGTAGTCGAAGGGGTCGCCCGGCTCGATGCTTGCGCGGCTGGTGGTTTTTTCCAGGAAGAAGCCCGGGGGCGACTGGATGGTGATCTCGCTCGAGGCGGCCTTGGCACAGGTGCCGAAACCACCGTTGGCGGCGTCATAGCTGCAGTCGGCTTCCCGATCGTATCGGCCGCCGCTGATGCTGGCCTGATTGCGCATCGGCGCACCATCGGCCGCCGTGGGACTGATACGTGCCTGGAACTCGATGGCGGGCATCCGCGCGACGGGCGCCGTCACCGGGCCCTGATAGGGCAGCACATCGGTGAATTGCCAGCTCAGCGTGGTGTAGCCGGCGGCCGGTGTGTCGTTCTGCACCCGCGGTTCGAGGGGATTGCCCCCGACGGTGGCCGAGCCGCTGATGTAGCGCATGCCCGGCGGCAGCACATCGGTGATCTGCACGTTGCCGGGCTGGGCCGGAAACAGGGTGGCATAGCTCGGCTGCAGCCGGTAACGCAGGGTGCTGCCCGCCTTGACTGGCACGGTGGCGGCATTGGCCGGTTCGATGACGGTCTTGGCAAGCCGGGACAGGGTCTGAGCCTGGATGACGCGGAGATGGTCGATGCTGGCCGTCGCGTTGGCCAGCGTCGGCATCGTCGCGGAAGAGATCAGGGAACGATTGCGGAGGATGCTTCCCTCGGGGATCGGATCACCCTTGCGACGGGTTTCTGCCGTCGGTGTCAGGACCTGGATCGTCTCGGCCCAGGTCGAGCGCAGGATCAGCCCCTGGATGAGCAGGATTTGACGCTGGTTGGGGACCACGCTGGGCTTGGTCAGTCGCACGAACACCAGCCCGCCGGCGGCCTCGGCCTGCTGGGGGGTGTCGAACCATTGAATGCTGCCGTCGTCCGCACATTGGGCGGTGCTGTAGGCAGACTGGCCGGCAGTAATGCTGGTGTTCTGCTGCTCGTTGGGGGCGCTGTCGGTGGAGGCGAAATAGGGCGTACCTGCCGCACGGGCGCCGTAGCGGATGGTGACCGGGGTGCTGTCGCCTGTGCCTGCCGTCCACGGGCGGGCGCTGAAGTTGCTGCCGATGTCGAAGGCAGTCCGATCGATGATCTCGCACAGTACGGCATCACTGTGGGGGGTGGTGCCGCGATTGTTCAACGAGAGCTGGGCGGCCACGGTCTGGCCGGCGACCAGCTGGTTGACGTTACCGAGCCGGCTACCGTACTCCGCATGACTCTGGTAGGGCGTCGGCAGCGATTGGTCCGGCATGTAGTATTTGGAAACGCTGCCGGCGGTGTTGTTCTGAATCGCGTAGCTCTGCGTGTTGTTGTTGGTGCGGTCACCGGTCAGACTCTGGTTGCTGATCGAGGTGGCGGCCAGGCGGCTCAGCCCTGCCACATGATTGATGCTCCGGCCAGAGGGATAGCTGGCAAAGTCCGTCCACAGCACCAGGGCCTTCTGGGCAACCCAGAATTCGTCGGCGGGGAGGGGCTCCATGCCATTTGCTGTGGCGATCTGGGTCGGCGTGTGCACGAGGCTGGTGTCGACGCCGGCGAGCTGCAGGCGGACGGTGTTGCGGTCGCTCCCGACGACCTGACATTCACCGCCATTGGCGACGCTGTTGCTGGCCTTGCTGGGTGACGGCCCGAGGTCGAGTACCCGGGATGTCTGGCTGATCGTGCCGCCGGCGAGGCGGCTGGGGATGCCCCGCCCCAGGCTGCCGCAGCCATCGGGGAAACCGATGGTGGCGGCATTGGTGTTGCCCACCAGGGCAGCGGTGTGCCAGTTGTCCACCCGCACCGAGGCTGGAAACTGGCGGACATCCACATCGATTTCGATGGGGGCGTTGGGCCGAAGCTGTTCGATG
Source organism: Lautropia sp. (assembly GCA_041855185.1). Taxonomy (GTDB): domain Bacteria; phylum Pseudomonadota; class Gammaproteobacteria; order Burkholderiales; family Burkholderiaceae_E; genus Lautropia. The sequence continues at coordinate 4,376 of JBHADS010000416.1, forward strand.
CCCTTCTTGCCGTGACCGTAGGGGTTGCGGGCGACCAGGCCGATCAGGACGCGGTGGTAGAAGCCAGTCTCACCGTTCGGGCCCGAACCAGTCTGCAGTCCATAGGTACCGGAGGGGGTGGGGAGCTGATAGACGACATCATAGAAAGGCGCGGCGCTGACCTGCAGCGGCTCGGGCAGGCTGGTGGGGCTGGTGGCCGGCGTCTGTGTCGAGCTGAAACTCAGCGTGGGCGTAGCGATCACCGCGCCGTTGGGGGCGCTGCCCAGCACCTCGCCCCGGAAGTACAGCGACTGGGTGCCGGAGGCGGCCTGGTCGCCCAGATGGCAGTCGATCGTCAGTCGATCGGCCGACAGGGATGAGCTTGCGGCCAGACATTCGGGCGGCAGAAAACTCCAGCGGGCCACCGAGCTGGCGGAGGCGGGAAGGCTGATCCGGACGCGGAGGTCGTCGTCGGCACTGTTGGTACTGTAGGTGAGGCGATATTGGAAGGTGTCGTGGGTACGGACGATATTGTTGTTGGGGCCGGTGTCACGGCCGGGGCCGGCGGCGCTGTCGAAGCCTTCCGTGCCGTCGTAATGGGTGGCAAGCAGCAATTGCTGCAGGGCTGCCTGGGCGGGCAGCGCATACAGGGACAGTGCCATCAGCAGGGCACTGGTGAGCGGTCGTCTGCGTATCAGGGATCGGCGGTCGGAAGCGATCATGTGAACGGTTCTAAGGGATAGATCAGGTTTTCACGGTTTCAATGACGGTTGAACGGGCGGGCCTGCCGGGCGCCGTCGGTGGCTTCGCGCAAGGGAGCCGCAGCTGCCCCCTGTTTGCTGTCGAAGGACAGGCCCGGCTGACCCGCCTCGGTCTGTGTACTGGTATTGGCTCCCTGGGCCTGACGGGCCTTGACCTGCTCGATCACGGTGGCCGAGCAGGAGCCCTCGATGAAGTCGGCGCGATGCAGCATGCCCTTGCGGGCATCGACGAACAGACTGTGAGCATCGCCTGAGTTCTGGGCGCTGCTCGTCACCAGCCGGGCGCGGCGGGGCAGGGTGCGGCTGTCGACCTTGAGCACATGGGTGCGGGGACGCAGGCCGCAGTGGCTGTACTTGCCGTGCTCGTCGGAAACCAGCCAGGTGCCGTTCTGCAGATAGAGGCGCACGCCGGGGATGCCGAGTTCCTCGGCGTCCTTGAGCGAGTTGCCGTTGCAGTCGACGAAGATCTGGCCGGCGAGACAGGCTTCCTCGCTGAAGATGCCGGCCGTGACCTGGACCTTCCAGCGCGACTCGTTGGAGCAGCGGGTGGTGGCCGCGCCGTTCGGGGTCGGGCATTCGACGTGGGCGCGGTTGGTGCCATCGCCCTCCTGGGCGCCGACGCCGAGGCGGACACGGTAGCTGATGAGCACCTCGCCGGCAGCGGTCGAGCCGTTGTCCGTGCCGTTGGCGGCAGCCTGGGATGCGGCACTCGGATCACTCGTGCCCGCTGCGATCCGATCGAGCTGGATGCGCAGTTCGCGGTTGCCGGTGTGCTGAACCGAGGCGAGGCGGGCGCCCTGCACGCGCAGCGAGCCGGCTTCGAGACGGAAGCCGCGCGGCAGCCGGTCGACGATGACCGGCGAGAGCGCCGGCCCTTCGCCGGTGTTGCGCACGCGCAGCCGGTAGCTGATCAGATCACCGACTTCGGCCGAGCGGCTGGCACTGGTCTTTTCGATGGCCAGGGCTGTGGAGGTGATCGGTTGCGGCGCATCCACGCAGGCAGTGGCGCTCTGGCTGGTGTTGGCATCCGGGCTGCCGCCGGTGCTCAGATCCTCGCGGGTGTGCAACTGTGCCCGGTTGAACAGACCCTGGTTGTCGGCACCGCTGGCGCACTGGTTGTTGGCCTCGTTCGCGCCAAAGGGCACACGGAAGCGGAAGTCGATCCGATAGGTGTCCGTGGCATCGATGTCGAGGCTCTGCTGGCTGGCGAGCGACCAGCGGCCGTCGACCGGACTGACGCTGATCGGCTGGCCGTTGCGCGTGACCGAGTGACCGAGCAGCTGCACATCCGGATCGAAGGCGGGAACATCGACCAGATCATAGATGGCGCTGGCCCCGCCAGTGTGCTGGACGCTGATCCGATAGGCGATCTCATATTCATCGAGTGTGCCGGCCACCGGGCGGACCCCGCCCTCGGCTTCCTTGCTCACCATCAGCGCGCTGGGCAGGCGTTTCAGCGAGGCCTGGCAGCTGATGTTGTGGGCGCCCAGCACGAAGCGGTTGTTGCGCAGCGGCAGCTCACGCTGGGTCTGATCGCTGCGATCGATGTAGAAGCACTTGAGCGAAGTCGTGTAGCCGGGCCGGCTTGCCAGGCTCAGCTCGTACTCCTCGCCCGGCATCAGACCGCTGGTGGCCGGATCGTTCAGGCTGACTTCGATCGGTTGGGCATCGCCCTGGGTCGGGGTGATGTAGAGCGTCAGGTCCTGGTTCAGATCGTTCGTGCCCTCACCGGGTTGGTCCCCGAGCTGGGTGAAGATGTTGCTCAGGTCGATGCGCACCGGCGAGTCGCTGTTCGTCACCGAACAGACCGCCTCGTCGCCCAGCGCCAGCGTGATGTCGGCGCCGTCCATGAAGGTGTCGGGATTGCGGCCATCGATGGCGCAGTGCCAGGGGCCGGGGTTGTAGTCCTCGATGTTGATTTCGCTGAGTGCATAGCGGCCCGGGCGCACCTCGGCACCGGTGATCGCAGCATCGCCGGTGAAGCCTTCGATCGACGGCAGGCCGGCGTCCTGGCCGGTGGCCAGCAGCTTGAACTGCTCGGGCTGGCCGTTGCGTCCGTTGCGGTTGTCGACGAACTTCTGCAGCGTCAGCCGCGTCGGCCGGTCATCCAGCACCAGGCTGCAGACGGCCTCGTCGCCAAAGCCGAGCTGCAGCGTGCTGCCTTCGCGGGCCGGTTGCTGCGCGTCGAGCACGCACTGCCAGGTGCCCGCCGTGTAGCCGGGCAGGCTCTGGTGCGACAGGGTGTAGCTGCCGACCGGCACCTCGACGGCGCTGACAGCCGCTGAGCCACTGGTGCCGCTCAGGTTCTGGCCTGCGGCCGCATCGTTGCCAGTGGCAAACAGCGTCAGCTCGTCCAGCGTCGCCGTGCCGCCGTTGTCGTTGGTGATCGAGCCCTGCAGCGTCAGCCGCGGGCGCACCGGGACGTGCGTGAAATCGTAGCCGGTGGCGACGACCCCGTCGCGGGGCAGGGTGATGCCGCTGGTTTCATGGCCGCTGCTCTGGCCGCCGGCCGTGCCTGCGACTGCCCGGCCGCCGTGGTGCACCGGCAGTTGCGCCTCGGTCGCAACGGCATAGCTGCCCGCCAGCAGGCCCGGAAACTCGGCCAGCGGCGTGCCACCACAATCGGCACCGGTGTGCACGGTGTTCGTCGCGCCTTCGGTGAAGGCGTAACGGCCCTGGGCGTCGGTACGGGTGGAGTAGACGATGGGGTAGCCCCGGTCTGTGGTACCACGCAGCGTCACGCAGCGACCCGACTGACCCCAGTCGCCGCCATTCATGCGGCCATCGTCGTCGATGTCCGAGAACACGGTGCCGGCCAAGCTGGAATAGTTGCCGCCGATGCGGACGTGCACATTGGCGGCCGACTCGACGAAGAGCAGCGAGGTGCCTGCCGCGGCGGGACGGGCGCCCACCCGGTTGGCGAAGATGTCGTCCTTGCGGGCGATCATCGGATCGGTCTGCATCCGGACGACGACTTCATAGGGGATGTTGGCCCGCAGCCGGCTCAGGCCCGGCGACACGCGGATGGCGGTACTGTCGCCGATGGTGGCTGGGCAGCCTGCCGCGCCCAGTTCGCTCTCCAGACACCAGCGCGTGCTGCCGCCGGGCAGCTGGTTGCTGGCGTGATTCGGGTCGTTGTGAATCTGCCGGGGGTCGAGCAGGGTGTAATAGACCCGGACGCCGGTGTCGCGCGCAGGCGGCGTGACGGACACCAGGCGGGCCGCGCCCGGCAGAAAGCGCGAGGCGGGCTCCCGTGCGCCGAACTGCATGGCCGGGTTGGCGATGCCGTCACCGACGAAGGGCAGGATGTCGATCTTGTCGGGAATGTTCGGTGCCTGAAGTTCCTGTCCCATCGGAGTGAAGTTCAGCACGAACTCGAAGGGTTCGCCGGCTTCGACCACCGGGTTGGTGGCGGATTTCTCCAGCACGAAGCCCGGCGGCGTCTGGATGCGGAGCGTAGCCTCGGCGGCCTTGGCGCAGGTGCCGAAATTCTGGGTGGCGGGGGCGTACACGCAGTCGGCGTCGATGTCGTTCGCCCCGCCCGAGATGGCGACGATGTTGCGCACCACGGTGTTGTCCACCAGGGTCAGACCCATCCGGGCCTGGAACTCGATCACGGGCAGTTGTGCGCGGGAGACGGTGTTGGCGCCCAGATGCGGCGTGACATCGTCCATCCGCCAGATCAGCGTGGTCTGGCCCTCGCCGGGGGTGTTGGGCTGGATCTCCGGTTCGATGGCCTGGCCGCCGACGGTGCTGCTGCCGGCGATGTAGCGGGTGCCCGCCGGCAGAATGTCGGTGATCCTCAGATCACCCGGCATCGGCGGATACTCGGTGGAATAGCGGCCGCTCAGCCGGTAGGTGACGATGGTGCCGGCCGGAATGGGGGCATTGCTGGTGATGGCTGCCGGCTCGATGGCGGCCTTGGTGATCCGGGTGGTGGTGCGCGTGGGCACCACCCGCAGATGGTCGCGGTAGGGAGTGCTGCTCCAGGCGGGGAACGCATCCGAATACATCTGGGCACGGTTGCGCAGAATGGTGTCGGCCTCGATGGGTTCTCCGGCGCGGCGTGTGCTGGCGACAGGGGCCAGCACATCGACGGTGGCGGCCCAGGTCTCGCGCAGCACCAGTCCGCCCACGTTCAGATAGGCCATGCGGCCGCCCGGCAGTTCGGGAATCTGGGCGCGCACGTAGACGATCTCGCCCGCGGCGCGGGCCGCACTGATGGTGCTGAACCATCGGATGTTCGGGTCCGTGCAGCTGGCTTGCGAGTAGGCCGAATTGCCGGCCGGGGATGCACCGTGGGCTTCCAGATGCGAGACGGCGCTGTCGGTGCTCGCGAAGTAGGGGCTGCCGGTGGGCACGCCGTAGCTCAGCGTGCTGCTGAGCGCGCCGCTCCCGGTGAAGCCGACCTGGGCGCCGAAGTTCGGGCCAAGGTCCAGATAGCTGCGGTCGAGGATCTCGCAGACCTGCACATTGCGGTGCGGCGTGGTGCCGATGTTGTTGTAGCGCAGGTTGGCCTTCACCACCTGATTCGGTGCCATGAAGTTGACATGCGAATCACCGCTGATCGCCGGATCCTTGGTGGTGGCGTAGGGGGCCGGCACACTGGTTTCGGGGACGAACAGCTTGGAGGCCGTGCCCCGGGTGGTCCTCAGCAGATTGTATGTTGTGCCGTCGTTGTCCGAACGGACATTCTGCATCGGCTGTCCGCTGATCGATGTTCCGCTGAAGCTGCTGAGCTGGATCGGATGCGCGACGTTCTTTTCCGGCGGATAGTCGTTGACATCCGTCCACAGCACCAGCGCCTTGTTCGACACCCAGTAATCGGTGGCCGGAATGCCATCGCCGTTATAGAACTGCGTGGGGGTCTGTCGCAGCGTGGTGTCGATGCCGCTGATCTCGATCTGCACCTGATTCCGGTTCGAGGAGGCCACGGTGCAGTCGCCGCCATTGCGCACCGCGAAGCGGTCGCTGGCGGGGGCATTGGCAGGACCATAGTCTGCGACGCGCTGATGGACGTTGATGTGATCGCCGGCCAGCGGATGCGGTACCCCCTGGGTCTTGTTGGGGTTCGGGCTGCCACAGCCATCGGCGAAGGTGCCCGCATTGGTGTAGTTGCCCCGGAAGTTGTCGACCCGCACCGAGGCCGGGTAGGCGCTCAGGTCCAGCGTCACGCTCACGTTCGATCGCAGCTGTTCGACCCCTTTCTTGCCGTTGCCGTTGGGGTTGCGCGCCAGCAGCCCGACCATCGGCCGGTGGAAGAAACCGTCCTCGCCGTTGGGGCCGTTGCCGGCCGTGAAGCCGTAGGCCATCGGCATGCCCTGGAAGCTGGTCTGGACGACGATATCGTAGAAAGGGGCTGCCGAGACCGCGACGCTCGGTGGTGTGCCGAGCGGCGCGATCTGCGGCGTTTCGGTGGAGCTGACCGTGAGGCTGGGGGCCGGCAGCGATGCGCCGTTGGGGGTGCTGCCCAGAATCGTCGCCGCAAACTCGACCGCCTGGGTGCCCGAAGCGTTCGTGTTGCTCAGGCGGCAGTCCAGGGTCTGCCGGTCGGTGCTCAGGACCGAGGCCGAGGAGCACTCCTTGGGGATATAGCTCCATTCGGCGATGAGGCTGCCATCGGCAGCGCGGGGCAGTACCAGTTGCAGACGACCATTGCTCATGCTGCCGCTGGTCGACAGCGACACCCGGTAGAGCACCTGATCATGGGTGCGGACAAGGCCGTTGGTGGCGCTGGTGTCGAAGCCGGCACCGGGGGCAGGGTCGAATCCGGGGGTGCCGTCCGACACCAGGGTGTATTTCACCTCACTGATGGCGGCAAGGGCCGGTGAGTTGATGAGTGTCAGGGCAGAGGCGAGCGCCAGGGAGGCAGGCGAGAGGCGGAACGGTCGAAGAATGAATGCGTGCATGAGAGATCGGCGGGTTCTGGCTCCGCGTCTGCACGCAGCGCCTGTCCGGGGAGACCCGTGGCCGATGCCACTGCCGCCCGTTGCCCGCGATCAAACCTCGGCACCCAACCGTACAGCGACGGAGCGTCCGCGAGAGGGGGCAGTGGGGCGGCAGCGCCGCAGCGTCGGCGCGGGCTCGCGTGCAGATTCTGGGCCGGCAGCCGCACGCGCCTTCAGCCCGTCACGATCAAAGGGTTGGAGCATGTGACAGAAGGCGCCTCTGTTGGCGGGCCGCCAAAGTGGCGGCTCGGGGGCAGCTCGCACTGGAGCCGCCCTCGTGCCCGGGTTCAGCGAGGAGCAGAGGCGCCCGGCCGATCCTGCCTGTGCCGGCCCTCAGTGCGGTCCTCAGTGCCGCTGTTGGGGCCGGGCCTGGGCGGCGCCGTCGGTGCCCTCGCGCAGCGGGCGGGCCGGGATGCCCTGCTTGCTGTCGAAGGACAGGCCCGGCTGGCCCGCCTCGGTCTGCACACTGGTGTTGGCCCCCTGGGCCTGACGGGCCTTGACCTGTTCGATCACGGTGGCCGAGCAGGAGCCTTCGATGAAGTCGGCGCGGTGCAGCATTCCCTTGCGGGCATCGAC
>JBHADS010000417.1:0-3145 GCA_041855185.1 Lautropia sp.
CCCCTGGCAAGGCATGACCAGACGCGATTACCACTATCCGCCCCCACACACCATCGCATCCATAATTTCTGCGCATCTCACTGTCTCGGCCCGAGCCCCTCCTGAGCGATGTGAGTCACCATACCAACCCCTCCCGAAGGCTGTAGGACATCACCATCACCTTGTCCCGAACATCCAGAACCTCGGCGCGCAGAATGCCGTCCTCCTCGACCAACGGCAGGATGAATGCGCGTTCCTGCAATAGCCGAAATCTGGCCCGCAGCGCGGCAATAGCCGTATCAAAGCGCGCCTGCCACACTGGCGACAATGACTTTGCACGATTGGCAGCGATGCGCACGGCCGACTGCTCCCAGGCATGGTCCTTGTCTTCGCACAAGGGCAGAAGTTCCCCGTCTTGCCACTTCGCCAGATAGAGGGTCAAGCTTTCATCCCCCAGTCGTGTCGGCACGCGGTCATCCTCATACCACCTCGCACTGCTGTCGATGCAGTACCCTTTGTCCAGGTTCAAGGCGTTGAAGTTCGCCTGACTCTGCATGGCCATGCTTTCGCCGATCTGCGCCTGGCTGGATCGTTGCAACCCTTCCGGCACCGCATCGATATCGGTGCCATATACGGCTTCGACGAGCGACCGGACCCCTCCGCGTTGACCCGACTCTCCCGGGGTAATGATGCAGCCCGCCTCCTTCAGCGCCCGCGCCCCCAGCCAAAGCCTCCCCGCATCGGGGTACACATACTTGGCTTTCGGGAACATGGCGCCGTACCAGTTCTCGCCCGGCTCTTCGTCCGGCTCGGGGGTCAGCACGTACAGAACCGGATCAGGGCGCTGCTCGACACCCTCCGGCGCGGGGTCGCCATTCTGCAATCGCGCATGGCGTTGCAGGCGTCCGGCACGCTGAATCAGCAAATCGATAGGCGCCAGATCGGACACCAGCACATCCACATCGAAGTCCAGGCTCTGCTCCAGCACCTGCGTCCCTACCAGAACGCGCCCGCCCCGCACCTCGCCGCGTGAATGCTTGCCGAAACGACTCAGCACATCAGCCTCGATATCCAGACGGTGTCCCATTGCGTACCGGCTATGGAACAGCGACAGCTTGTCCTCAGCCAGCTGCTCCTGTAACGCACGCGCTGCCCTTCGCGCGTCATCGACCGTGTTCCGAATCCAGGCCACACAGCGGTTTTTCCGGGCGTGAGCAAGCACGATATCGATCACTTGCGCCTCGTTATGTACCAGCTCGACCTTCACATGGCGTCGTACCTGTGGACGGGTTGCGCAGGCATGCGCCTGCAATGTGTTGCCTGCCCGCACAGCAAGTGGGTAGCGCGTGTCGTCGAGGCTGTCCGTCAGCTCGTCCTGCAAGCCACTCCGATAGGCCATCAGCAGTTGTTCGCGCTCGCAGAGCGGCAGCGTCGCTGACAGCAGAATGACGCTTCCGCCTTGCCGCGCGTGGGCCTTCAGGAGGGTACGCAGCAAGCGCATCATGTAGGCGTCGTATGCATGAACCTCGTCCACCAGCAGCACTTTGTTGCCCAAGCCCAGCAAGCGCAGGGACTGATGACGAGCAGGCAGAACAGCCAGCAGCGCCTGATCCAGCGTGCCGACACCAACCTCGGCCAGCAGTGCCTTCTTGTTGTTGTCCGCCATCCAGGCGTTGCACTGTGCGCTGGCGGTCTGATCCTGCTTCTCGTAGTTCCGATCCGGTTTCTGTTCGGAGCGCTGCAGAATGCTCTGCTGAAACCCCTCGACCAGTTGCCGCGCACCATGCGCCAGGATCAGGGACGGCATGGAGCCTTCCGCGTAAAGCCGGGAGTAAACCTGCCCGACCCGTTGATACATCTGGTTGGCCGTTGCCATGCTGGGCAAGGCGAAGTACAAGCCCTTGGCCCGTCCCGCCTGCATCAGGCGTTGCGTCAGAATCAATGCGGCCTCGGTCTTGCCGGCCCCGGTCACGTCTTCCAGCAGAAAGAGCTGCGGACCATCCTCCAACGGTACGGTCGCAGCATACTGCTGCAACGGGGTCGGCGTCTTCAGGTAGTCGAACAGCGCCAGCGGCTGCTCCCACGATCGAACGCAATGTCCCGCCAGACCAGCCGAAGCAAGCGCCTCATCGGCCCGCTTCAACGCCAGAGACCAGTACTCCGACAATGCAACAGGCTGACTGTGATACGGGAAAAAGCTCTGATTGGAGCCGAGCCAGTCGGCAAGAACCGAAAGGCCCGCCAGACGCCAGGAATGCCGTGTGAGCGCCTTTCTGTGCACCTTCGAGACACTCGGCAAGGGCAGTTGCCCCGCCAGAATCAGTTCGGCGGCATCCGCGATGAATGTGCACGCAGCCTCGCAGTCATCTTTCAGAAAGAAATCCCCAGCATCCGCCGGAATCAGGCCGCCGTCCGTAGACTCAAGCGGCGGCTTGCCATGATGCCCCGTGACCGCACGCATCCACCCGGCCCAGAAGTCCGGTGACGCCTCCAGAAAAACCTCCGGCAGCCGCTCATCATCCTCGAGCTTGCGCCACAGCCACCATCCCAACGTGTCATGCCGTTTGGTATAACGCTTGTCCTCGTTGGGAGGAACCAGCTCAGGCGAAAGGTCCGGCGCCAAGCCCTGGAACGCCCGCGCAAACTTGCCGGCGTCATGCAGCGCCAGAAAGCACACAAAAACGGCCTCCACCTGCTCCAGCCGCCACCCCAGTTCATCGGCCAGAGGCTGCAGCGAAAACTGCGGCAGACGCAACAGACGCTGACCGCAGGCAGCGACATCCAGACAATGAAATGGCAGCAGATGAAAACGCTCACCCTGCCCGTCTTTTGCCTGGGCCTTGCCCCAATACCGGAAATAGGCAGCCGACATACGTGTCCCCTTCGTATGCCAAGCATTGTGAAATAGTTTGAATGCCGAATCCTGCCACGGACACTCAACGGCGGTTCATGGCCGACAGACGGCGGTCGCCCCCGCCTGCAGCTGATGCGTGTGGATCAGGGATGCCCCAATCAAGATAACGGCTACAGGCGAGGACAATCGCTCAAGCTGCCGCTTTTGGCGCAACGCCGCCGAACTGCACCGGCTGGCCGTTCTTCCAGATCACGGCGTACTGTCCGAGCTTCTGCTTCTTATCCAGGCTCTTGGCCACGGCGGTCCGCAAGG
>JBHADS010000418.1:0-2633 GCA_041855185.1 Lautropia sp.
CAGGCGGGCCGCCCCCGGAATCCGCAGCATCGACAGCAGCGCGGGCAATTGTCGGCCCGCCAGCATCAGGATGAGCGGCACCGGCAGCAGCACCAGCCAGGCAGCAGCCGCCAGCACCCGCCATTCCACGGGCTGCACCTCGGCCGAAGCCGACATCAGCGCGCCCACCGACTCGGACAGCAGCACCACCGCCGGCGGCCAGACGGCCGAGCCGAGCACGCGGGCAAACAGAAACTCCATCCAGCTCATCAGGAAGCAAGCCAGAAAAGCCATCCAGATCCCACGCCGGATCGCAGGCACCAGCACGCGGGTCAGGAACTGCATGAAACTGAAGCCGTCTGCCATCGCCATTGCGTCCAGCGAAGGCGATACCCGGGCCAGCCAGCTGACCAGAATCCAGACCGCCACCGGTACGGCGTAGACCAGATGCGCCACGCCCACGGCCAGCGGCATGTTCCGCCAGCCGAGCATCTCGTTGATTTCGGCCATCGGCAGTGCCAGCACCACCGCCGGCATCATCAGCGCCACCATCATCAGCGTGGCCATCAGGCGGTCGCCAGCCAGCATCCGCCGCGACCATGAATAAGCCATCGGCAGCGCCAGCAGCACGGCAATCAGCGACGTCAGCGCCGCACGCAGCACCGTCCGACCCAGACTCACCTGCCAGACGGGGTCTTCGAGCACCGCCATGAAGTTGCCGAAACCCACACTCTGCCCCGCCCCTTCGGGCAGTTCGAGGGTCAAGGCCACCACCGCCAGCCAGAGCACGGGCAGCAGGCAGAACAAGGCATACAGCCCCAGCACCATCAGCCGGCCCGCCTTGCGCAGCCAGCCTCGCCGCAGGCGCCCAAAGCGGGTCGCCCCCCGCAGGGCGGCCGGACGAGCCAACGCCACCATCGGAAAGCGCGCCACCATCACCAGCAAAGCCACCATCAGCGGCAACACCAGAATCGCCTGCCCCACCGCCAGATAGGTGCTCAGCACCGGCACGGCCGCGGGGCCGATGTGCTGAGCCGACGACAGCAGGGTCGGCAGCAACCACGAGAACGGCGTCTGCCCCGTCATTGAAGCGATCCCCTGCAACGCCAGTGCATTGCCCGACATCGAGCTGATCATCCCCTCGTCGACGCGGGTCAGCACGTGGAACAGATCGACATCGATCATGACCCCTGCCAGCAGCCTGCACAGCACGCCCAGCATGATCTGGCGTTTGAGCAACGGCCACTCCAGCAGGCGGAAGGCATCCCAGGCCGATCCCCCGTCGAAGAGCACGGCCTGATAGCGAACCCGCTCGATCGAGCGCAGCCGCGCATAACAGAGCAAGGCGAACAACGGCACCCATTGCCAGAGATCGCGCAGCAGATAGAGCAGCAGGCTGCCGCCCGACGCCGCGGGCCCGTATGCCTCCAGCCCGGCCTCCAGCTCCGTGCCGAACAGGGCATCGAGAGTGGGCAGCAGCCCCAGCTGCGGATCGAGCATGAGCTGCCAGCTCATCGACGCAACCGTCAGCGGTGTCAGCAGCGCCAGCAACAGCACGACGCACCAGAGGCCGGCCATCCGGCCGCGCACCGGCAGCAGGCGTGCCAGCAGCAATCCCAGCCCCACCTCCAGCACGAGGGCCAGCGACAGACGCCCGGCCTGCAGCGCCACCTGCTGCTGGACGATCTCGTCCTGCCACAGCAGCTCCGCCATCCGGAACCCGCCCTGCACCGCCTCCGGCGAGAGCCCCATCACCAGCTGAACCAGCATGGCCAGCGGCAACAGCCACAGCACCAGCATCCCGACCGAACCGGGAACGACCAGCCAGACGGGGAACCAGCGCTCCCGGTGCAAAGCCTTCATCACTGAATCAGTCTCCCATCGACGAAAAACAGGCTGTGACGATTGATGATCTGCAGCGCCAGACGCCGCCCGGCCACCGCGCCGCCCGCCAGCGAGGCCAGATCATAGGCTTCGGGCGAGTCCACCGCGACCTGCGCCGTGATGGCCACCTCCGAGCCCGGCAGCGTCGTGTGCAGACGCATCCAGCTGCCGTGATCCTCGATGCGCGTCAGCACCACATCGATGCAGCCCTCCTGCCCCGGCCGCCCCAGGCCGACGTGCTCGGCCCGGATCATCAGCTCGATCCGCCCCTGCGGAAACTGGCCCTGCAGCTCGGACAGCCACAGATCCAGCTGCGGCGGCACCGGCAGCAGCAAGGGCCGCCCGGCAAAGCGGGAAATCCCCTGATCCGAGTGGCAGGGAATCACATTGAGATGGCTGCCGCCCAGACGCCGGGCCACCGCCAGCTCACGCGGATACTGCATGAACTCGGCCGGCCGCCCTTGTTGCAGGATGCGTCCCTGGTCGAGCATCACCCATTCATCGCCCAGCCCCAGCACATCGGGCTGGCCCTGCGTGCTGATCACGATGCACAGCCGGCGACTGCGCTGCAATTGCCGCAGGCAGCCCAGCACGCGACAGCGCACCTCGTCATCCAGCACCGACAGGGCATCATCCAGCAGCAACAGCCCGAGGTCATCGCGCACCAGCACCCGCCCCAGCGCCACCCGTTGTGCCGAGGACAGCGACAGCAGCCCGGCCGGCCGGTTCATGCAGTCCAGCAAGCCCAGCATCGACGCCGCCTCGGTCAC
>JBHADS010000419.1:0-2732 GCA_041855185.1 Lautropia sp.
CCAGGCACAGACCGATGGCGGTGCACAGCATGGACTTACGCATAACCGTGAAGTTCATTGATTTTTCCTCTCTCTCTCGAACACAGGGGTCAACATCAGTTGAAAACCTCTTTGACCAATCTATCCGAGTGTCAAAGAAGCCCGATTGACAAGAGTCAATTTCGGCAGGCGCTTTCGGGCGCCGAATCGACAGCCTATTAATCTGGATCAAATCCGGCTTGATCCGGATCGAGGCCGGCGGGTTATCCGAGTCGGAGGCGTCGGGTTTTCAGGGGCGCTGCCCATACCTGATCCGGCCGGCAACGCCGCTGTCCCCGGGCGGGCGGAATACCCTCTCTATATAAAACCCAATATAAACATCGAAAACCTTATAAACCACCGATATATAGACAGCGCAGCCCCGGAGCAGCCCAGCGCGATCGTGGCCGGCCCGCGACAGCCCGCTGGCGCAAAGCCGGAGCGGCAGGTACAAAGCTGCTGGACGGTGATCCGATCCCGACTCATTCCCCAGGCTGACCATGCCCCTGCGTCCTGCCCTCTCCCTCCTGCCCTGGTTGCTGGGCGCTCTGCTGCCTGCCCCGGCTGCTGCCCTGCAGATCGAGCAGCTCTCGCCGCAGGGCGAAGTCCAGCAGCCACGGCAGATCCGCGTGCGCTTCGATCGCCCCGCGATGCGCTTTGGCGATCCGCTGGCCCCTGCCCCGCTGCTGCCGCACTGCGAGCCTGCCCGCTACGGCGCCGGTCAGGGGCGCTGGACCCAGGCGCAGGAATGGGTCTACGACTTCGAGCAGCCGCTGCCCAGCGGCGTGCGCTGCCGGCTCGACCCCAAGCCCGCTTTCCGCGCCCAGGATGGCCAGTCGTTGCCGTCCGGCGCTCCCTATCACTTCGACACCGGCGGCCCCCGCGTGCAGCGGCTGCGCCCTTATGAAGGCAGCGCCATCGAGGAAAACCAGCATTTCGTGCTGAAGCTGGACACGCCCGCCACCGTCGAGAGCCTGAAGGCGGTACTCGGGTGCACGCTGCCCGGCGTGGGCGAGCGGGTGCCGGTGGAGCTGCTGCACGGCAGCGCCCGCACCGAAGCGCTGCGCGCTGCCGGCCTGACGCCCCCGCGGGACGAGACGCAACGGGACGAGACCGGCGGCAAGCACACCGGGCAGACCACCGAGGCCGCCGGCAAGGCCGAAGAATCGCAACAATGGGTGGCGCTGCGCTACCAGCGCCGCCTCAGCCCCGGAGCCGCCATGCAATTGCATATCGGGCCCGGCCTGCGCAGTCCCAACGGGCTGCAGACCCGGGATAGGCAGCGCTTCGGGTTCTCGGTGCGTGAACCGCTGCGCGCCGAGATGCACTGCGAACGGGAGAACGCCCGCAGCGCCTGCCTGCCGATCCGCCCGATCAGCGTGCACTTCAACGCGCCGGTGCCCCGGCGGCTGGCCAGGCTGCTGCGCCTGCAGCACGGCGCCGAAACGCTGGAACCACGGCTCGAGGACGAACGCACCGCCGCCAGCGCCGAAGATGACCGTGATGGCGACGGCCACGACCGGCTGGTGCAGACGCTGCATTTTCCGCCCCCCTTCGCCGAGGGTGGCCGCTACACCCTGAAGATGCCCGCCGAGCTGCGGGACGCCAGCGGCCGGTCGCTGGCCAATGCCGAACAGTTCCCGCTGGAGGTCGGCGTCGCCGACATGCCGCCACTGGCGAAGTTCGCAATGGCGCCATTCGGCATCATCGAACGCTTCGCCCAGGGGCCGGAAGACAGCGCGCTGCTGCCCGTGACCCTGCGCCGGGTCGAGGCCGGTCTGGCGGCGCAACAGCTGCAGATCGACCGGCTGGATGCCAGCCGCTCGGACGCCGAGATCATCGAATGGCTGCACAAGGTCGGTGGTTATCAGAGCTGGCATGTGGAGCGCAGCACCGCCCAGGAGGATGTGGGCGCGCCTCTGCCGCCGCCCCTGGGCCCCGACGAGGAGATGGTGGAAAGCCGCAGTGTGTCGCTGCTGCAGGGCAGGCCCGGGCTGCAGACGATCGCGCTGCCTGGCGCCCGGGAAGGCGACACCCGTCCCTTCGAGGTGATCGGCATTCCGCTGCAGCCCGGCTTTCATGTGCTGGAGATCGCCTCCCAGGCGCTGGGCCGCGCACTGCTGGACGAGCGCTATGGCCCCGGGCGACGCTTCTACACCCGCACCACCGCCCTGGTCACGAACCTGGGGGTGCATTTCAAGCAGGGCCGTGAGAACGCCCTGGCCTGGGTGACGACGCTGGATCAGGGCCAACCGGTGGCCGATGCGCGCGTGCGGATCTCCGACTGCGAAGGCGATCTGGTGGCCGAAGCCCTGACCGATGCGCAGGGCATCGCCCGCTTCGAGGCGGTACCCCGCGAAGCCCCCGAGTGCAAATGGCCTTGGGGCGCCGAGGACACCGCCGGCTATTTCGTCAGCGCCCGCGCCCGACACCGCGGCATCGAGGATATGGCGTTCACCTGGAGCAGCTGGCAGCGCGGCATCGAAGCCTGGCGCTTCAACGTGCCCACCGGATATGACGACAGCCCGGAGCTGCGCGCCCATACGGTGATGGACCGCAGCCTGCTGCGCGCCGGCGAAACCCTGTCGATGAAGCACTTCCTGCGCGCCGAAACTCGTCCGCAGGCAGGCGGTTTCGCCTTGCCGGCACGCAATCCGGACACACTCGTGATCACCCACGTCGGCAGCGCTCAGGAATACACCCAGCCGCTCGAC
>JBHADS010000420.1:0-9299 GCA_041855185.1 Lautropia sp.
TGCTGCTTGAGCGCCTTGGCAACCTGCGAGAAGTAGGACTCGGCGTGCAGGCGCAGGAAGGCCGACAGGTCGGCTGCGACGACGCTCTTGCGGGCATCGGGCAGGCGCTCGGTTGGCCAGGCTGCTTCGAGCGCCTGCCAGCCCGACAGCGGTACGCCCCAGGTGCGGGATAGCTCGCCGATGTTGTCCTCGTAGCGCTCGCGCAGCATCTGCACGAGGGCGCGCTTGGCGTGGGCGCCAGCATCGGCGGCATCGGTGCGCAGCGTGTTCAGGGCCAGCGCATAGCGTTGCCGCGGGTCGGCGTGGGCGCCATCGCCCCAGCCCAGTTCGTTGTCGACGAACCAGCCGATGATTGCCGGATTCTCCTGCGTGTTGGCGGTGGCTTTGCGCAGGCTGGTATCCAGCGCCTTGCCGAAGGCCGGGTCGAAGGGGTCGGGGATGCCGGACCACCAGTTGGTGCCGTCGCTGAGGCGGGCAAACGGCCCCTCGATGTGCACGATGCGGGTGTGCGGCAGATGGGGGTTGTTCAGCGTGTCGTGGTCGCTCCAGGCGCCGATGGTGTTGAAGCCCCAGCTCTTCAGGCGGCGCTGGGCGCGGATGCTCCAGCGCTCGAGCCAGGCATCGCCGTCGCGGCGATACAGATTGGCCTGATAGAAATCGAAGGTGTCACCGTTCAGGAAACGGCGATTGCGCTGGGCGCCGCTGTCGGCGGGCAGGGTTTCGGTGCTGTCCTTGCGGCCCTTGAAGCGTGCCAGCGGCGAGTCGGGGCCGGGCAGCCACTTGAACTGGAACTCCCTGCCACCGACGAAGGTCTGGCTGTTGTCCCGCTGCACGGCATTGACGCCGAGCGACAGGAAGGGGTTGCCTTCCGGGGTGATCAGGATGTGGCGCTGGCTGCCATCCTTCATCCGGAGCTTGCCGGTTCGGAAATAGCCGCTACCGTGGCCGGCCTGGGCGATGCCCTTGAGGCCACCATAGTTGTCGAGCGCCGGTGCATCGCCCCCATGCGCCTTGCGCTGGGCGGCCACGGCGTCGTTCAGACGCTGCTCGTTCTGGTTGACGAACTGGGCGTAGGGTTTGAAGGCTTCGAGCGGATCGGCCTTCTTCTCCCTGGCTTTCTTGCGCTCGGCCCGGATCTGGGCCTTGGACTTGTTCTTCTTGTCCTCGGCGGCAGGTTGGCTGGCCTCGTGATACTTGCCGGGCCAGTCGAGGCGGGTGTACTGGCCCCAGGCATCGACGATGCCGGTATAGGCGCTGCGCAGCGCATCTCCGCCGTCTTCGGGCAGGAAGATCTTGCCGAGGCGGATCTTCTGCTCGGCATCCGGGGCCGGCATGCCGATGCGGATCTCGGTGACTTTCTCGGCGTTCAAGGCGCCCTCGGTGGTCTGGACCAGACCGATGCGCTGCTGGTTCAGCACCCAGGGCAGGGGCGGACCCGCGCGCATGCCCATCGCCAGCGGCAGGGTCGCGTTCAAGGGCATGTCCAGGCGCATCGGCGGGCCCGGTGGCAGACCGACGGTGCCGCTCAGCGTCTGGCCGTCGGCATCGTGCAGCTGCACCATCAGCGTCAGCGGCCAGGGCATGATGTTCTGGATGTGCATCTGCAGCGATTGCAGCGGCAGCCAGTTCCAGACGCCCTGCGCCGGGCGGAGCACCAGCCAGTTCACTTCGCCGGCGTTCTGGCCGGGCAGAAAGCTCAGCGTGGCAAAACCTTCGGCATCGCGGGCGCCCAGGCGCACGGCACTGGCCGAGGTGCTTTCCAGGGTGAAGGAGCGGTTTCGTTCACTGGCCCCGGGATCGGCGACCAGTTGCGCGCTGGCCAGCGGCAGGTGCAGGCAGGCGAGCATCGGCAGCAGGCTCAGGCCGAGCCGGCGCCAGGCGGGAGGGGCAGCGCGCCCGCTGATGGCCGAGGCAATCATCGTGGGGGCAACCTTGCGGGTGATGGACGACATGGTGGCTCTCATTGAAGGGTCTCGTGGCGTGGGCCTGGGTCGGGGCCAAGTGGGGCGTCGCCCGCTCAGACGGTGGCCTCGACATCTGCTTCCAGTACCTGGTCGATCTGCAGGGAGACGGCGTTCTCGCCGCGATAATCATCGCGCTGCAGGCGGTAGGACAGCACGGCCTCGGGTGGCAGGGCGTCAGTGCGCCCGAAGAAAATGGCCGGGATGCGCAGCGTGGGGCTGTCGCAGGGACTCAGTTCGAGCTTCAGATGACGATTGTTGATCAGGCGCTGCGTCCGGACATTGAAGCGGCCCGAAAACAGCGGCGGCGGAAAGCCCTGACCCCAGATCTGCGTGTCCAGCAGCTTGATGGTACTGATATGCAGCGCATCCGGGGGCAAAGGGCCGTCGGTGGTGACGAAAGGATCGAAGGCAGCGGGGTCGGACAGGCTGGCGACGGCCTCCTCGAGCGCGGCCCGGAAATCCTCCAGGCGCTCGGCCGGCAGCGTCAGACCGGCCGCCATCGCGTGACCGCCGAATTTGATCAGCATCCCCGGGTGGCGCTTGTCGACCAGATCAAGTACGTCGCGCAGGTGCACGCCCCGGATCGAGCGGCCCGAGCCCCGCAGCAAGCCGTCCTGATCGGGGGCCAGGGCGATCGTCGGCCGATGGTGTCGATCCTTGATCTTGGAGGCCACCAGCCCGATCACGCCGTGATGCCAATTGGGGTCGTGGATCACCAGGCTGCGGGCCGCGGCATCCGGTTCGCCGATCTGCGTCAGTGCCTCTTCCCGCATGCTCTGCTCCAGGTCGCGGCGCTGCACGTTGATCTGATCGAGCTGGGTGGCGAGTTCGGTCGCACGCCCCATGTCGGTGGCCAGCAGGCATTCCACGCCGAGCGACATATCGGCCAGGCGGCCGGCGGCGTTGATGCGCGGGCCGATCGCAAAGCCCAGATCGGCCGCATCCAGGGTGCGGGCAGCGCGGCGCGCCACCTGCAGCAGGGCTGCGATGCCGGGCCGGGCGCGACCGGCACGGATGCGGCTGAGGCCGGCGTTGACCAGCACCCGGTTGTTGCGGCTGAGGGGGACCACGTCGGCCACGGTGCCGAGCGCGGCCAGATCGAGCAGGGGGGCCAGTGGCGGAGGCGGGCCGTTCAGTCGGCCCGTGTCCCGCCGCAGGCTGCGCAGCGCGATCAGCAGGTAGAGCATCACGCCGACGCCGGCCAGATTCTTGTCGGGGAAGGGGCAGCCGGGCTGATTCGGGTTGACGATGGCCAGCGCCGGCGGCAGATGCTCGCCGGGCAGGTGATGATCGGTGATGATGACGGGCAGGTCGTGGTGGCGGGCGTGTTCGACGCCGGCCACCGAGGCAATGCCGTTGTCCACGGTGATCAGCAGCGCCGGCCGGCCCAGGCGGGGATGGACGAGAGCCGCCTCGACCACTTCCGGGGTCAGGCCATAGCCGTTCTCGAAGCGATTGGGCACCAGGTAATCGACGATGGCGCCGAGCATCCGCAGTCCTTCCACCGCCAGGGTGATGGCCGTGGCGCCATCACAGTCGTAGTCCCCGACGATCAGCATCGGTTCGCCGGCATCGATGGCGGCGCTGATGCGTGCGGCAGCCGCCTTCAGACCGAGCATTCCTCCGGGGGGCAGCAGCCCGGCCAGATCCAGATTCATCTGCTCCGGGTGCTGGATGCCGCGGGCTGCCAGCAGCCGGGCCAGCAGCGGATCGACGCCGGCGGCCAGCAGGGTCTGGCGTGCCCGCAGGTCGACGGGACGGACGTTCAGTTTCATGGGCTATCAGGAGGAATCTCGGAAAGAATGCTGCGCAGACGGTCGGCGTCGGGACTGTGGTGGCCGGCTGGGGCAGCCTGTCCGCCGGCCGTGGCGGGGATGGTAGCCGCCGGATGCCGAGCGCTCTGCCCGGCGGTGGGAACGCTTCGAGCGGCGCCTTGGTTGCTGGGGCCAGCGCCGCCCTGGCCGGCGCCGAACAGCCGACCAGCCCACTGGCGCAGTCGCTGCCCCAGGCCGACGGCCGAGGCTGCGCTGGTGGTGGCCATCCTTGGGGCCGCGGTCTGCTCGCCCGGATGGGGGCGCAGCGAAGCCGGCAGGATGCCGTTGGCCGCCACCGCCGGGGCATAGAGCCAGCAGAGGCTGTGCTCACCGCTCAGCAGGCAGGCAAAGCGCGCCGGGTCGCTGTCTCGATAGAGCCGGTCCAGCCCGTCGAGCTGCGTCAGCCAGCCGTGCAGATCATGCTGCAGTCTGGGCGTCAGAAAGCGTTCGTCGATGATCAGGCCGTGGGCCTCGGCCAGCGCGGTGCGCCCCCAGCGGGCCGCGGGGGGGACGGGGCCGCTCAGCCAGACGGCGTTGACCGGCAGCTCGGCCTCGTCGGGCCCCGACAGCAGGTGCCAGCTCATCTGGATCTCGTTGAGCAGGCGTCGGAACTGCCGGGCGTCCGGGCCGGTGGGCAGCAGCGCATCGATGTGCTGCTGGCCGACGGCTTCGATCGGGGTGCAGTGCAGCCGCCAGCCGGGCTGGCCGGCAAGCGGGCGCAGCAACCAGCAGTCGGGGGCCAGAATCTCGATGGCAAAACCATCCTCGGCCAGCAGCGGCGCAATGGCTGACACCAGCCGTTCGGCCAGCGGGGCGTCCACACGGGTACCCGCCTCCGGCACCAGTTGAATGCTGTCGGTCGTCGGTCGAAGCTGGATCGGCTGCAACAGCCAGAAGGGGGGCGCGTCGTGCGGGCTGCCGGGTGAGCGGGCAGGCGCAGGGGTAGGCGCAGGGGCATGGGCTGCTTCAGGGGCAGGCACATGGGCGGGGGCATGGGCGGGCGGGGTCCACCTCAGCAGCGTGCGGACCGCCCCCATGACCTGTGGCGACAGACCCAGCCCGGCAAAGGGCGGGCGCGTGCACAGCCAGTGATCGTGGGCCCAGGCGCCGTCCGGCATCGAGGCGCCGGGCGCCTCGGCGGGCCCCTCGCCCTGGGTTGTGCGGGTGGGCAGCACCTGGGTGGCTGCGCGCAGGCGGCCATCGGCCAGGGCAGCCGCGATCGTCGGCAGCAGGCTGTCGAGCGGCTGGCCAGCCAGCCAGCGTGCGGGCAGCAGGGCGCCGGGCAGCAGATGGATCGGAGCAGGGGATGGGTTCACCCGGTTATTGTAGGGGCGTGGCGGCGCGCTCTGGCGATTGCGTCCGGATTGCTCCCGATCGGGGCGCACTGATCGGGCAGTGTCGCCGCCCCCGGCCGGGTGGAAGCAAGGATCAAATGCCAAAGCTATGGCACACTGCCGGACTGGTGCCGATCTGCGCGCCGGCTTCCCTGAGCCGATGATGCGCGTCGCAGCCGGAGCCACGTTGCGCCGGCAGGCACGATTTCTATCTGATGGGGTGTGTTGCGTTGCTTTCTCCTTTCGAGTGGTTTGTGGGTCTGCGCTATACGCGCAGCGGCCGCAGAGCCGGCCAGAAGAACGGTTTCATTTCCTTCATTTCCGCCTTGTCGGTGGCGGGGATCGCCCTTGGCGTGGCGGCGCTGATCATCGTGATGTCGGTGATGAACGGCTTCCAGAAAGAGGTGCGGGACCGGATGCTGTCGGTGCTGTCGCACATCGAGGTCTATGCGGTGAACGGCGCGCTCGATTGGCAGCCCCTGGCCGAGCGGCTCAAGGAGCAGCCGCACATCATCGGTGCGGCGCCTTTCGTGTCGGGACAGGTGGTGCTGACGCGGGACCAGACCGTGCGCGGCGCGCTGGTGCGCGGGGTCGAGCCGAGCGCCGAGCCCAGCGTCTCGGAGGTGGGCGAACAGGTGGTCTCGGGGCGTCTCGATGATCTGAAGCCGGGCGAGTTCGGCATCATCATCGGCCGGGTGATGGCCAACCAGCTGGGCTTGTTCGAGGGCGACCGGCTGGCGCTGATCGCGCCCCAGGGCACGGTGACGCCGGCGGGTGTCACGCCACGGATGAAGCAGTTCACCGTGCGAGGCATCTTCGAGTCCGGGCACTATGAATATGACAGCACGCTGATCCTGATGAATCTGCAGGATGCGGCGGTGTTCTTCCGGACCGGCGGCCCGATGGGGGTGCGGCTGAAGACCGACGACATGCAGCAGGCGCCGGCGATCGGTGAGCGCCTGCAGAATCTGCTGGGCGCCGACTACCAGGTGCGGGACTGGTCGCTGGAGAACCGGGTCTGGTTCGCGGCCGTGCAGGTCGAGAAGCGGATGATGTTCATCATCCTGACGTTGATCATCGCGGTGGCGGCTTTCAATCTGGTGTCGATGCTGGTGATGACCGTGACCGACAAGCGGGCCGATATTGCGATTCTGCGCACTCTCGGTGCCTCGTCGCGCTCGATCCTGTCGATCTTCATGGTGCAGGGCTCGCTGGTCGGCATTCTGGGCACCTTCGTCGGTGTGGCGCTGGGTGTGCTGGTGGCGCTGAACATCGGTCCTGTCATCGGCGTGTTCGAGGATCTGTTCGGTTTCCGGCTGCTGCCGCCGGGCATCTATGTGATCTCGGCACTGCCCAGCGATCTGCGCTGGGAGGATGTCAGCTGGGTGGCGATCATCTCCTGTCTGCTGGCCTTGCTGGCTACCATCTATCCCAGCCTGCGTGCGGCAGCCGTCCGACCCGCGGAGGCGCTGCGCTACGAATGAATCCGAAGCAAACGAAGCACGAAGACCCGTCCTCTGTCATGGTTTCCTCATCGATCCACGCTGCTGCCTCCCCGGTTTCCGCCAAGCTCGATCGGGGCGCCGCAGCCCCGGACGGGCTGCCGTCGGTGGTGCTGGCTTGCGAGGGTCTCGGCAAGCACTACCGCCAGGGTGATCGCAGCCTCGAGATCCTGAAGGGGGTCGACATGCAGGTGGCGGCGGGCGAGGTGGTGGCCATCGTCGGCGCTTCGGGTTCGGGCAAGAGCACCCTGCTGCATCTGCTCGGAGGACTCGATCAGCCGTCGGCGGGCTGGGTCAGCGTCGCCGGCCAGCGCCTTGATGCGCTCGGCGAAACCGAGCGGGGGCGGCTGCGCAACCAGAAGCTGGGTTTCGTCTATCAGTTCCACCATCTGCTGGGCGAGTTCAGCGCCGTCGAGAACGTGGCGATGCCGCTGCTGATCCGGGGCCAGTCCCATGTGCAGGCCCAGGAGACGGCCCGTGCGATGCTGGCTCAGGTGGGACTGGCCGAGCGGGGCAATCACCGGCCCGGGGAGCTGTCCGGTGGCGAGCGTCAGCGGGTGGCGCTCGCCCGCGCCTTGGTCACCCAGCCGTGTTGCGTGCTGGCCGATGAGCCCACCGGGAACCTGGATGCCCACACCGCCTCGGGCGTATTCCAGCTGCTGCAGCAGCTGACGCGGCGACTGGGTACGGCTGTGGTGATCGTGACCCATGATCTGGAACTGGCCTCCCGGGCCGATCGGCGACTCACGCTGAAGGAGGGCGTGCTGAGGGATCTGGACGCATGTTGATCGATACCCATTGCCACCTGGATGCGCCGGAGTTCGACGGGGACCGGCTCGAGGCGCTGGCGCATGCGTGGCGGCAGGGCGTGTCGGCGATCGTGCTGCCCGCCGTATTCCGGGCCAACTGGGCGGTGGTGCAGCAGCTCGCCGAGCAGCAGGCGGGCCTGTATTTCGCGCTGGGCATCCATCCGCTCTATGTCGACCAGGCCGCCGATGAGGATCTGGCGGCGCTGCGCGAGCGGGTCGGGCGCGTGCGTGAACACCCCCGTTTCGTCGGCATTGGTGAGATCGGGCTGGATTTCTTCGTGCCGGGGCTGGATGCCGCGCGACAGCAGCATTTCTTCGAGGCGCAGATGCGCCTGGCCCGGGATTTCGAGCTGCCGGTAATTCTGCACACCCGGCGCTCGGTCGATCAGGTGACGCGGCAACTGCGCCGTTTCCGCCCACCCTCGGGCATCGCGCACGCCTTCAACGGCAGCTCCCAGCAGGCCGGGCATCTGATCGACTTGGGCATGGCGCTGGGCTTCGGCGGGGCGATGACCTTCGAGCGGGCGCGCAATATCCGCCGTCTGGCCACCGAACTGCCCGCCGAGAGTCTGGTGCTGGAGACCGACGCCCCCGACATCTCGCCCGCCTGGTGCCATCCGGGTCGCAACCAGCCGGCCGAGCTGCCGCGGATCGCCGACGTGCTGGCCGGGTTGCGGGGTATCGAGGTCTCGGAGCTGATCGCCATCACCGGGCGGAACGCCCGCAGGGTGCTGCCCGCGCTGGCTGCAGCAGACAGTCCGGCTGGAGGAACGCGGCGCGTGGCGTCCCTGTGATCACGCACCTGCTCCGGTCCGGGCCGTGCTGGGCTGAGCCGAGCTGAGCTGGGGCGGGGGCGGGCGCGGGGCGTGGGGCGCGTGGCACCCCTGAGCTGCCTCGCGCGGGCGGGTATCGCGTCGGCAAGCCGCGCCCTGGGAGACTTCGACCGTTGCTTTAACTCTCGTTTGATCTGTCGGAATAGTGGAAAACCGCACTGTAACTTTCATCACAGCTGCTGCTGTCTGCCGCTCATAAGATCGTGCTTGCCATTTTGACCCAATCCTAGGGGCTGGAATTGTCTTCACGCGTCGATCCCTCTCTCTATCCTCGCCTGCACGAGTACCTGGCTGATCAGCTCGGTACGCTGATGTTGCGCTTGCTGCCCGATGTGGCCGATGCGTTGCTGGCACATGCCAGTGGTGGGCTGAAGCCCAGCCTGGCCGTCAAGTTGACCGAAACCGCGCGCCTGCTGCGTGAAGAGGCCGCCGTGCGCGCCGAGATCGCGCTGGAGCACTTCGTGCGCCTGCAGCTGGACAGCGTGGGCGACGAGACGCTGATCGCAGCCGCATCGGCCGACGAAGGGCAGAGCGTCTCACCGCTGTCCGATGCCGCGCTGCTCGAGCAGATCCTGGCCCGCGAGCTGGCCAGCGCCATCCGTGCCACCTTCCAGGGCAGCTACGCCCACTATCTGCGCCGGCTCGAAGTGCTCACCTCCACCCAGTTGCGGGATGATGAGCACCCGCTCGGCGCACGGGCGCTGTCGCTGGCCCTGGTGTTCGCGCTGAAGCCCTTCACCCACACCCAGCCGATCTCGCTGCATCTGCGTCCCATTCTGCTGTCGGTGGCGGTGGAGCCGCTGGCACGCCTGATCGCCGATTGCGACAGCCGTCTGATCAAGGCCGAGGTGCTGTCCGATCGCGCCCCGGCACAGTGCCATGTCGGGCGCACCGTGTCTGGCCGAAAGGCGCCGCAACAGAGCGCTGCAACGGTCGAGGGGCTCGGCGGTACGGTGTCTGCCAACAACGCCGCCAGCACCTTCGTGCGCCATGCCTCGCGTCAGGTGCTCAACGACATCCGTGCCTCGGCGGTGCTGGCGGAA
>JBHADS010000421.1:0-2527 GCA_041855185.1 Lautropia sp.
CTCCTTGCGCTGGCGGACCAGCTCGCCCAGCAGGTGACGCCGCAGATAGCCCGACAGCCGGGGACTGCCGACCTCGCCGAACGGCCCCTGGTCGATGTCTCTTGGCCGCAACTGCGCAAGAATCTCCGTCCACTGCCAGGTGCTCGCCTGATGCGCCCCACCGCGCGCCTTTTCGGTGCCAGCATGCAGGGCGATCGGGTCATGGAAGGCATGACTGTCGGAATCCCCCAGCACCGCCAGGCGTACTTTCGGCCTGACCGGCTCCGAGCCATGAAAGGACGACGCCTCGGCGACATCGGCGTTCTCCGCGGAGGCTCCGGTGGCGGCGCAGAGCATTAGCAGAGATCCACCCAGAATTTGTATCAAACGTTTAAGAGGGGCATGATTCAGACTCACGCTAGTATTCCTTGATTGAAGTGGCCAGAGGCTTTCACGCCACTGGCACCTGTCAGCAAAACCGGTCATTCGTTTCCTGCTTCGAGGCTCGGGCAGAATGCCTTACCCTGGTGGGGACGGTGAGAAAGCACACACACTGGGCAAAGTGCGCCTATCGTTCACTTCATGACGGGTGTGTTCTGCCCGATGGCTCTCCCCCTCTTGTCCATGACTTTCGGTTCTCTGCAGCGTGAGCACAATCTCGATCAAGCTTCCCTCCAAACTCGCCACTGTCCTGGAACAGCGTATTCAGCAACCGGAAAACCCGTTGCTGCCCTGGGTCGCAGCCTGGTTGCTGGCTGACCACCGCGTCAACGGGACTCCCCTCGGCGATGCGGCAGAAGACAGCCAGCAACTGCTGGCCCATGCAGCCGGGCTCCTCGGCGATCCGTCCACAAACCGGCAGGCCGACGAGGTTCTGCTGACCGGCAACGATGGCCAGGCACTCCTCGTGCACCACCGGCCGGGCGCAGCGGCTCTGACGGCGGATGAGGCCGAGGCGGCAGACGGGGCGCCGACCGCCGCCCCGGCAGCCCGCGGGGATACGGCGCATCATGCCACCGCGGCCGGGCAGGACGTATCGGGCGCACGTAAAAATGCTGATATTTGCATACAGCTCTATGCAGAAGAAGTAACAATTTCCTCGCCCAGCGGGCGTTACGACGAGGTTGCCCTGCACGGTTGGCGCCGTTTTCTGCGGCATCTGCTGATCGAGCTGCTGCTGCAGCCCACGCGGCCGCTGCACGAGATCCCGAACCTCGGCGGCGACATCCGGCCGCTGATCCTCAACACCTGGTCGGGCTGCGCCGACGGTGCCAGGCGCCTGCCGCCCGCCACCGTGGTCGAACGCTTCGATCTGCAGTGCCAGCGCAGTCCCGAGGCTCTCGCCGTCCGCATGGCGGGTGCCTCGCCACTGCGCTGGAGCTATCAGCAACTGCGCAGCCTGTCGCTGCAGTATGCCGCCTGGCTGCAGAGCCAGGACGTGCGCGCCGGCGACCGGGTGGCGATGCTGCTGTCACGCCGCCCGGAGAGCATCCCGCTGCTGCTGGGCATTCTGCGTCTGGGTGCCAGCTACGTGCCGGTGGACCCGGCCAGCCCCGAGAAGCGTCTCGAACTGATGCTGACGGACTGCCAGCCGCGTCTGCTGCTGATCGAGGCCCAGACCAGCGCCCTGCACCGCGAGATCGCCGCCCGCCTGGGCCTGCGCACCATCGACATCGATCGGCAGGACACCGACATCGGCCTGCACGCCACCGCAGACGCCTCCTCCGGCCGGGTTCCCGAGCTGTCCGAGCAGGTGTCGGAAGATACCCTGGCACGTTCCCGCCCCACCGCCGAGCAGGCCGCCTACGTGATGTACACCTCGGGCTCCACCGGCACCCCCAAGGGCGTGATCGTGCCGCACCGGGGCATCGTCCGGCTGGTCTATCGCCAGTATTTCGCGCCGCTCGGCCCGAAGGTGGTGATGCTGCACGCCGCACCGCTGGCCTTCGACGCCTCCACCCTGGAAATCTGGGGGCCACTGCTCAATGGCGGCACCTGCGTCCTGCATCCCGAAGCCGTGCCCACCGGGGCCGGCCTGGCCCGCAGCATCCGCGAAGAAAAGGTCAATACCGCCTGGCTGACGGCCGCCCTGTTCAACCGGCTGATCGACGAGAATCCCGGAAACCTGCAGGGGCTGCGCACCCTGATGACCGGCGGCGAGGCCCTGTCGCCCAGCCACGTCAGACGTGCGCTGCAGGCGCTGCCCGGCCTGCATCTGGTCAATGGCTACGGGCCGACCGAGTGCACCACCTTCGCCGTCACCGGCCCGGTATCCGAGAGCGACCTGAACACCCATCGCAGCGTGCCGCTGGGGCGTCCGATCAACTGGACCTTCGTGCGTGTCCTGACCCCCGAGGGTCTGCCCACCCCGCCCGGGCTGCCCGGTGAGCTTCATATCGGTGGCCCCGGCGTGTCGCTCGGCTATCTGAACCAGCCCGAGCTGACGGCACAGCGCTTCGTCCCCGACCCCTTCGGCAACGACCCGGAAGCACGGCTGTACCGCAGCGGCGACCAGGTACGCTGGCTGGACGACGGCCGCCTCGAATAC
>JBHADS010000422.1:0-2503 GCA_041855185.1 Lautropia sp.
CGACTTTGAAATCATCACGATCTTTCCCGATCTGATCGAGGCGATGGCGCCCTATGGCGTGGTCGGTCGTGCCGGCTTGTTCGAGCATCCGCCCACGGTAGGCTCGCCTGCGGCCACTGCGGCCACTGCGGCCACTGCGGTCGCGGAGGGGGCAGGGGCGCCCGGTGCGGCGCTTCGCCCGTCCCTATCGCGTGGTGTCAACGGATCGGGCGGGGCCAACGGAGCGTGCGGGGCCGATGGATCGTGCGGCGGGGCCGACGGATCGCGTGGCGCTGATGGAGTGGGCCGCTTCGATGCGCCGGCTTGTGCGGATCGGGGCGCGGATGCCGGTGCTTCGGCCTTGGGCGCTTCCTCGGCGGAAACGTCCGCCGTCCGGACGCGGCCCGCGTCGCGCTACCGGCTGCGCTGCTGGAATCCGCGCGATTTCACCTTCGACAATTACCGTCGGATCGATGATCGCCCCTATGGCGGCGGGCCGGGCATGGTGATGCTCGCCGAACCGCTGCTGCGCTGCCTGCAGGCGATCCGCGAGACCCGGCAGCGGGAGGGGCGTCCACCCTTGCCGCTGATCTATCTGTCGCCCCAGGGCCAGCCCTTCCGGCAGGCCAGGGCGCAGCAGCTGGCGGCCTCGCCAGGGGCCATTCTGCTCTGCGGTCGCTACGAGGCGATCGATCAGCGTTTTCTCGATGCCGAGGTCGACGAAGAGATCTCGATGGGCGACTTCGTGGTCTCGGGGGGCGAGCTGCCGGCGATGCTGGTGCTGGACGCGGTGGTGCGCCTGTTGCCGGGCGTGCTGAATCACCAGGATTCGGCGGTGCAGGATTCCTTCGATGCCGGCCTGCTGGACTGCCCCCACTACACCCGCCCCGAGCAGCTGCCGGGTCTGGCGCGTGGGGTTGCACCCGATGTGCCGGCGGTGCTGCTGTCGGGCAACCACCGCGAGATCGAGCGCTGGCGTCGGCAACGGGCGCTGGAGGCCACGCAGCGCAAGCGGCCGGATCTGCTTGGGGTGGAGGCTGGCGAGGGCTTTGCGATCGACGGAGATTGCCCGGGGGGCAGGGGTTCCGGGGCTGGCGACTTGGTGGCGGGCGGCGGGCAGGCAGCCAGTGGGAAGCGGTTGACGGACGGAGATTCCAGGGCCGACGGGGACTCGTCGACGGGCAGGGCGTCTGCGGCAGATCAGGACTCGGTGACGGGCTGATCAGGAGAGCAGGCTCATGGCGGGATCTTCGACGATGCTTCAGCTGCCCGCCTGGGTGGGCTCTGTCTACTGGCGGCAGGCGATGCTGTCTGGCCCGACCCTGATGATCGTGATGGCCCTGGGGCTTGAAATCGATCCGTCGATGGCGGCGGTGCTGACGGGCACGGCCTTCACGATTGCCTTCGGGGCGGCGCGCACGCTGAAAGGACACCGCTGGGGGGCGATGCTGAGCGCCTGTGGCGGCATGATGCTGGCGACGGTGTTGGGCTCGCTGGCGGGCGCGCATCCGGTCTGGCTGTTCTCGGTGGCCGCCCTGCTGACGGCGGCCACGGCCTGGCTCAGTGCCTGGGATGCGGACGAGTGGTGGGTCTGCCTGCAGGTCGCCTGCGCCTTTCTGGTGGCCAGCTACTACCCCAGCAACAGCTTCGATACCGCGCTGCAGCGTGCGCTGCTGGTGATGGCGGGGGGTGGCGCTCAGATTCTGCTGACCGTGCTGTCGGCCCGGTTGATGCGCGCCTTTGCGGAACCGATTCCAGCGGCACCGGCGCCTGCAGCCGCACTGGCTGTCCAGCCCGGATATCTGCTGCGCTATGCGCTGGGCGCCGCGCTTGCGGTGGCCGGTGCCCTGTGGGCTGCCCGTCTGGCTGGGCTGCACAATGACTACTGGGCCTCGATCGCCGCGCTGATGGTGCTGCGGCCCGGGATGCACGAGACGGTGCTGCGCTATCTGAACCGGTTGATCGGCACGCTCGCCGGCTGCATCGTGGCGATGCTGCTGATTCTGTGGCTGCACGATGCCAGCTGGATGCTGATGATCTGCACCGTGCTGACGGCTGCGGCTGCGTTCTCGCTGCAGAAGGCGCATTATGCGCTGCTGACCTCGACGATGACGGCGACGGTGATCTTCATGCTGGCGATCGGTCATGGCGACCCGCTGGCGGCGACCGAACATCGAATCGAAGCGACGCTGCTGGGAGGCAGCATGGCCTTGTTGGCCGGCTATCTGCTGCGCTTGTATCCCCGGTCAGGGGCATCGGTTTTGGCTTGATATCGTGTTATCATCAAAAGCTTTTACAACCGCATCCTCTGACGGGGCAGGCTGGTGTATGCGTCTGGCAAGCTGCTTGCCGGGCGGGTTCATCCGGCATTTCCAACAACAACCCCCGCGCATGATGCTCTGGAGTCCTCGATGAATCTGATCGCTCAACTCGAACAGGAAGAAATCGCCCGCCTGGGCAAGACGCTGCCCGAATTTGCACCGGGTGACACCGTGGCCGTGGCCGTCAACGTGGTCGAAGGCAG
>JBHADS010000423.1:0-2892 GCA_041855185.1 Lautropia sp.
CGCATTTATGCTCCACGCTTCCTCCCCACACGCTGTCGCCATCGTGCAGTTGCGCTTCGCTTCACTTACCGTGATCTGCTCGTGGGAGGACTTGCACCTCCAGGTGTGCGCCCATGCTGGGCGCACATAAAAAACGGGGCAGAACGGTCTCCCGCTCTGCCCCGCTTGCAACGGTGATCAGGCTTTACTGGCCCGGCAACAACAGCAGCAGGCCGGCGCCCAGCACGATGCGGTAGATCGCAAAGCCGGTGTAGCGGTGCTTCTTGATGAAGGACAGCAGCCAGCGGACGACGATGAAGCCGGTGATGGTGGCGGCGATGAAGCCGGCTGCCACGCCACCCCATTGTTCGTTGGCCAGGTTGCCATCCATGAACAGTTCGAGGAAGGCAAAGGCGCTGGCGGCGAACATGGTGGGAATGCCGACCAGAAAGACGAACTCGGCTGCGGCGCTGCGATTGCTGAGACCGGCCAGCATCGCCATGAAGATGGCGGCGGCCGAACGCGAAGTGCCCGGAAACACGCCGGCCACGACCTGAGCCAGACCCACCAGCACCACCACTTTCCAGGTGACGAAGGTGTTGTCATCGCCACGTTTCTCGGCGAAGTGTTCGGCAAACATCATCCAGACGCCACCGATGATCAGCGCCCAGGCAATCGGGGTGACGGTCTCGGGCAGCTCCCAGCCCATCAGCCGCACCGGCAGGCCGACCAGCGAAGTCACCATGAAGGCGGCGATCACCTTGATGGCGTAGTCGCGGTTGGCCGGCTCGTTGAAGCCGGTGACGATGGCCCACAGCCGCTGGCGGAACACCAGGGTGATCGCCAGAATCGCGCCAGCCTGCACGACGATGTTGAAGAAGTCGGAGCGACGCGGCAGCCAGTGCTGAGCGATCAGCAGGTGGCCGGTACTGGAGATGGGCAGAAATTCTGTGAGCCCTTCGATGATGCCGAGCAGGGTCGCGGCAAGCACATCTGACATGGGAAAGCGATTCCAAAGAATTGAACGACAAGGACGGCCGGCCCAGGGATCGCGGATCAGCGGATCGGAGCGCGAATCCGGACGGGGTGCACCGGGCAAGCCGGGCCCAACGGGCAAAGGCACGAGCGCCTACCCCTTGAAGCCATTCGGCTGCAAGGGGCCGCCCTGCACGCCCCGAGGGGCTTTCGCGGGAGGAGTCCGTACAGGACACGCTCCATGCACGGCCAACCGGAGAGAATAACCGATCCCGGCCCGCCGCCGGGTTGAACAAATGCAACCAAGCGGGGAGATTGTTTCGGCCGAGCCGCCCTGCTCCCGATCAGCCGCACGGGTTCCCGATCCGCCCTGTACCCGATCCCCCCTGCATCCGATCGACCCACCTCCACCCGATCGGCTACGCCGCTTCCGATCAGTCACGCCGCAGACGATCCTGCCCCTGCCCGGTCAGGCGATAGCGTTGGAAGCGGCTGTTGGGGCGGTCGGCCATGACCCGCGGCTCGACGGGCGCATGGGCAGCTTGTCCACGGCTCGCCTATGTAGTATCGTACCTACATTCATGGAATGCAGAGGCCACGCATGGGCATCACAACGCTATCCAGCCGAGAGCTGAACCAGGACGTGACGCGCGCCAAGAAAGCTGCCCGGAACGGTCCGGTGTTCATCACGGATCGCGGCAAGCCTGCGCATGTGTTGCTGAGCTTCGAGGACTATCAGCGACTGACGAAGCAACGACGCAGCATCAGCGATGCACTGGCCATGCCGGGTGTGGAGGACATCGCGTTCGATCCGCCCCGCGTGAGCCTTGGGGTGCGGCCGGCTGATTTCTCATGATGTACGTGCTCGATACCAACGTGCTGTCCGAATTGCGCAAGGTTCGGTCGGGCAAGGCCGACGCGAACGTGACGGAATGGGCATCCCGTGTCGATGCTGCCGACCTGTTCGTATCGGCCATCAGCATCATGGAGCTGGAGCTTGGCGTTCTGTCTGTGGAACGCAGGGACGCCGCCCAGGGCGCGCTGCTGCGCGCATGGCTGGATCGACAGGTATTGCCCGAGTTCTCTGAGCGCACCTTGCCGGTCGATACCGCGGTGGCACAGCGCTGCGCACGACTGCACGTGCCGGACAGGCGAAACGAGCGTGACGCGCTCATCGCGGCTACGGCACTGGTGCACGGCATGGCGGTGGTCACACGCAACGTGGCCGACTTCGAACCAACGGGTGTGAGTATCGTCAACCCCTGGGACACACCGTCGGAACGCAGGAAGCAGCCTGACACGCCCGCTCCGCCCTGAAGGACGGAGATTCCGCCGCGCTCGGCGACCAGCCCTCCCTCAATGCGCCTGCTCCCAGTTGGCGCCGACGCCGACTTCGGCCAGCAGCGGCACGGAAAGCTGGGCGACGCCGGCCATGCGTGCAGGCAGCTCGACGCGCAGGCGCTCGACTTCGGCCTCGGGCACTTCGAGCACCAGTTCGTCGTGCACCTGCATGACGATCCGTGCACCCAGCCCTTCGGCGCGCAGCCAGGCATCGACATCGATCATCGCCATCTTGATCAGATCGGCGGCGGTGCCCTGCATCGGGGCATTGATGGCAGCCCGCTCGGCCATCTGTCGCCGGGCCATCTGGGTGGCCTGGATCTCGGGCAGCCACAGGCGGCGGCCAAAGACGGTCTCGACATAGCCCTTGGCGTGCGCCTCGGCCCGGATGCGCTCCATGTAGGCGGCCACGCCCGGATAGCGGGCGAAGTAGCGCTCGATATAAGCCTGGGCGGCGCTGCGTTCGATGCCCAGATTGGCGGCCAGTCCGAAGGCGCTCATGCCATAGATGAGGCCGAAGTTGATCACCTTGGCATAGCGGCGCTGCTCACTGTCGACCTCGGCCACCGGCACGCCGAAGACTTCGGCCGCGGTGGC
>JBHADS010000424.1:0-3925 GCA_041855185.1 Lautropia sp.
CCATCGGCATTACGCTCTCCGCCGCCAGATGTCGTGGAGCGCGGGGCGGCCGGGGCGCCGTCTTCTGCGGTGCGTGAAGATCCATCTGGCCCGGCGCCGTTCTGGCGGCTGCCCGGGGCCGTTCTGGCGGCTGCCCGGGGCGGGCGCCGGGCTCGGGCCGTCCGCGCTGCTTGCGGAGCTTGATGTGCGGCCCGGCGTGCCGGTGCCGCCTTCGCCGGCCTTCTGCTGGCTGCGTTCTTTCTGCAGCCACTGGGCATAGTCGTCCAGGTCGCCATCGAAGGGGCGCAGCACGCCCTGATCGACCAGCCAGAACTCATCGACCGTGCTGCGCAGCAGGTAGCGATCGTGCGAGACCAGCAGCAGCGGCCCCTCGAACTCGGCCAGCGCTTCGGCCAGCGCGTCGCGGGTGCTGGCATCCAGGTGGTTGGTGGGTTCGTCCAGCACCAGGAAGCCGGGGCGCTGCCAGGCGAGCAGCGCGAGGCAGAGGCGGGTTTTTTCTCCGCCGGACATCGGCCCGGTGGGACGCAGCGCATCCTCGCCCGAGAAGCCGAAGCGTCCCAGCCAGCCGCGCAGCACCTGCTCACGCTCCTGGGGGGCCAGGCGGTTCAGATGCCGCAGCGGCGAGTCGTCCGGGCGCAGATCCTCGATCTGCTCCTGCGCCAGATAGCCGGTGGACAGCGTGGCGGCGCGGGTCAGTTCCCCATCCAGGGCCGGGAGATCGCCGATCAGCGTGCGGATCAGGGTGGTCTTGCCGGTGCCGTTGCGGCCGAGGATGCCGATGCGGGCGCCGCGCCGGATCACCAGCTCCGGCAGCCGCACCACCGGCGCCTCGGCCGTGTAGCCGCAGTCCACCTGCAGGGCGCGGATCAGCGGGTCCGGCCCTTCGGGCGGGTTGTGGAACTCGAAATCGATGCCGCGGGCGGCGCGCAGCGGGGCGATCTGCTCCATCCGCTCCAGCGCCTTCAGCCGGCTCTGGGCCTGGCGGGCTTTGGTGGCCTTGGCACGGAAGCGGCTGATGAAGCTGTTCAGATGCTCGATGCGCGCCTGCTGCTCGCGCCGGGCGCGTTCGCGCTGGGCGGCGCGTTCGGCCCGGATGTTCTCGCTGGCGGTATAGCCGCCGGGGTAGCGGTTCAGCTGCCCGTCCTCGATCACCAGGCTGGCGTTGGCCACCCGGTCCAGAAAATCCCGGTCGTGAGAGACGATCAGCTGGATGGCGGGGTGGCGCTGCAGCTGGCGTTCGAGCCACAGCACCGCGTCCAGATCGAGGTGGTTGGTGGGTTCGTCGAGCAGCAGCAGGTCGCTGGGCGCCATCAGCACGCAGGCCAGGTTCAGGCGCATCTTCCAGCCGCCCGACAGTTCATCGACCCGGCGTGAGAGCTGGGCGCTGCCAAAGCCCAGGCCGGTCAGCAGTTCGGCGGCACGGGCCTCGGCCGACGGGCCGCCGGCATCGATCCAGGCCGCGTAGGCTTCACCCAGCCGGTCGCCATCCTGGCGGGCCTCGGCCTCGGCAATCGCCTGCTCGGCCGCCACCAGCGCGGTGTCCGCATCCATCACGAAACGCACCGGCGTCTTGCTGCTGTGGGGGCTGTGCTGGGCCAGCCAGGCGATGCGCAGCCGGGGCATGTCGACATCGCCCTGCTCGGGCGAGATCTCGCCGCGCAGCAGCGCCAGCAGCGAACTTTTGCCGCTGCCGTTGGCACCGATCAGCGCCAGGCGCTCGCCGGGGTTGATGATCAGGGAGGCGTTGCTGAACAGGGGGCGCCCGGCACGGGCCAGGCTCAGGGCGTTGAAGCGGATCAAGGTGCGGACCAGAAAACAGGGCGCGATCAGGCGCAGGACAGGCGCTAGTGTACCGCTACCGGCCGCTGCGCCGTCGCCCGGCCCCGGGCGCCAGGCGCGCTCGGTCGCTCAGAGGCTCAGATTCGCATCGCGCCACTGACCGAGGTCGGCGGCGGTGATCAGCCCGATCCGGTCGTCGCCCTGAGTGACGGGGATCGCGGTCCAGTTCAGCGTTGGAAAGCGCGCCTGGAAGTGCGCCATTTCATGACCGATCTCGATCACCAGAATGCCGTTCGGGGTCAGGTGCTCGGGCGCTTCGGCCAGCAGACGGGCGATCAGATCCATGCCGTCGCTGCCGCTGCCCAGCGCGCCCTCGGGTTCTGCGCGGTACTCGGCCGGCAGCTTCGCCATCGAGCGCGCATTCACATAGGGTGGGTTGCAGAGGATCAGGTTGAAGCGTTCGTCCTGCAGCGCCGCGAACAGATCGCCCTGGCGCAGCTCGACCCGGTCGCCGAGTTCATAGTCGTCGATGTTGTCGGCGGCCAGCGCCAGCGCATCGATCGACAGATCACTGGCCACGATGTCGGCCTCGGGGAAGCAGTGCGCGGCAATGATGGCGATGCTGCCGCCGCCGGTGCACAGGTCGAGCACCCGCTGACGGGTGGGCACGGCGCTTTGCGGCAGCGGCTCTTCACCCAGCTGCACGAGCATTTCCTGCAGATCGGGGTGAATGGCCTCGGACTGCCAGCTGTCGGCTTCCAGCCAGGGATCGAAGGCGTGATTGGCGAGCGCCTCGGCCAGCAGCGAACGGGGAACCAGCGCCCGCGGATCGGCGCGGAAGCGATAGCCCATCAGCCAGGCTTCCCCGATCAGATAGGCCAGCGGCTGGCCGCGTTCGCAGCGGGCATCGATCAGGTGGCGGACGCGACGGCGCTCCTCGGGCAGCAGATGGGCATCGGCCATCGCCTCATACTGCTCGGGCGGCAGGTAGAGGCACCAGCAGACCAGCCAGACTGCCTCATCGTAGGCGTTGTCGGTGCCATGACCGAAGCTCAGGCCGGCGGCCTGCATCCGGCTGGTGGCGTAGCGCACCCAGTCGCGCAGCGAGCGCAGGTTCTCCTGGGCATCGAGGGTGGCCGAGGAGAGCTGGCGGTACGAGGGCCGGAACGGGGACGGGGAGGAGGACAGATCGCTGCTCATGGCCTGGGGAATCTCAGTGGTTCAAAGGGCGCGCCGGCGCAATGGGGCGGGGCGGGCGGCACCTGTGGGGACATTGTGCATCAGGGCGCAAAGACCTGTTGCAGCGCTTCGGCCGAAAACCCGATCAGCAGGCGCTGCTGCGAGCCGTCGTCGATCTCGATCACCGGGCGCTTGATCAGCGCCGGCTGCGCCCGCATCAGCGCGATGGCCTGGGCCGGGTCGCTGGCTGCCTGCTTCTGCGCCTCGTCGAGTGCACGCCAGGTGGTGCCCCGGCGGTTCAGCAGCCGGTCCAGCCCTTCGGCCGCCACCCAGGCTGCGAGGCGCTCGGCCGACACGCCGTCACGTCGGTAATCGTGAAACTGGTGGGCGATCCGATGATCCGTCAGCCACTGGCGGGTTTTCTTGATCTGGTCGCAGTTGGGGATACCGTAGACGGTCGTGGTCGTCATCAGAGCTTGATCAGGAATTCTGCAAACGAGGCGCCCTGGACATTCTGGCCTTCGTCCTTGCCGGCTGCCGGGGCAGCGGCGGGCGCCTGTGGGGCCGCCGAGGGCGGCATGGCAGCCTGCAGTGTGCCATGTTTTGCCGGGCCCGTTGATAGATCGAATGCATGGCCGCCATTGGCGTAGCCACCACTCGGCACTTCCGGAGCCAGTTGCAGGGTCTGCGGCGCCGTCGTCGCGGCGTGGCGGCCCGCCGGGGCGGGGCTGGGCGCGGGCGAGGCGGCCTGGTCGGCGGCTTCCTGGTCGAGATCGGCCAGCGTCCGGCGTGTGACCGGGGCCGCGCGCTGGGTGGTGCGCTGCGCGCTGAAGCCTTCGGCCTGCTGCTGCAGCAGGCTGGGCAGCGAGAGTTCGCCGACCGATTGCGGCGTCTCGGTCGGCGCCGGTGCCTCGTCGCCGTTCTCGATCATCCACAGCAGGTTGGTGGGCGAGTCGCTGTACTGCAG